>NZ_JBHFNQ010000068.1:0-7034 GCF_041929345.1 Floridaenema aerugineum BLCC-F46 | reverse complement strand
TTATCAAATTACCAAAAGTTCCTTTTAAAGGGCATTAGCGTTTATATTCCCAAAAACCAGATAATAAATTTATTCTGCTTCGAGAATCGGAATTTTCTCCTAAATGCTTTGCGCCAGATGGTTATTTTTTAATGTTTGGGGGGGTGTTAATCCTCCCCGCCCCATCCTTAAATAACTATTATCACTTTATTTATTTACACCTACTTAATTATAACAGTTCGTTGTCACGACTTCAGTCGTTGTGTTGTTAGAGAGTAGGACTGAAGTCCAACAACGAACCGAATTTATTACAGTTCGTTGTCAGGACTTCAGTCCTTGCTTTGTTAGATAGAAGGACTAAAGTCCAACAACGAACGGAATTTATTACACTTGAATT
Organism: Floridaenema aerugineum BLCC-F46; assembly: GCF_041929345.1. Taxonomy (NCBI): domain Bacteria; kingdom Bacillati; phylum Cyanobacteriota; class Cyanophyceae; order Aerosakkonematales; family Aerosakkonemataceae; genus Floridanema; species Floridanema aerugineum. The sequence goes on along the minus strand of NZ_JBHFNQ010000068.1, from coordinate 6,658 downwards.
GCCTCTAAATCAATGCTAAACTTCTTAGTGATTGTTTCTAGCACCCAACTTTCTTCAGGTGTAATTACTCCATCTAATCGAGCAACTTTTTCACATTGCGCTAACAGAGGAACAGCGAAATCACTATTAATTTGAGCTAGCAAAGTTTCTAATGATGGGGGAGAATTGCTATTAGCGGCTATTGCTTCTAAAGATGCAGGACTAAGATTTAAAGTTTCTAATTCGGGCAAAATTTCTTCCCAGGTTTTTTCGGGATTTCCAGCTAAATAAACATGAACCAAAATTTGATCCATAATTACTTGTTGGGAAATTGCATCTTTTAAAAACTTCTGACTTTCTAATTGAGTACTTTCTAAAGTTGCTTCCATCGTGATAGTTGGAGTTAGTTTTGCTTCATAAAAACGACAAGCAGCATATCCCAGTGCATAAAGCATAGCTGCATTACTGCTAGCACCAATTACTGCACCAGCAACAGGTATATTTCCCAACAAAGTTACACCTGCATCGATCGCCAAACCACCACTAAGAGACAAACTAAAAATTGTTAATATTTCTCCTTTGCGATCGCTTGATTCTAAATCTAACCCGTAAGCAGCAGCAACTTGATAAATTAATTCAGCTGATAATGCAGTAGTAGCCGCTAAATCTAATCCCGCTAATGCCAATGCTGTTCCTGGTATTAATTTACTGACTAAACCTGCTCCACCAGCTAACAATGCTTTATCTATCATTAAGCGATGAGCAATTTCATTTGGCTTTTCGTCGGGGTACTTCTGCTGTAGTTTTCTAACTAGAGTTTCCGCTCTTTCAACATCTACATTATCTATAAAGCGCACTAACCATTCGGTACTAAATTCTCTAGCACTTTGAATTGTTTTACCAGTTGCATCAACTACAGGTGTGACTACATCAGAGGCTTTTTTAATAACTATTTCGCTAGTTTGAGATGCTGTATTTGCGATCGCGCCACCAACTCCTAAAGCTTTTTCGACAACTACTTTACTAGTTTGAGATGCTGTATTTGCGATCGCGCCGCCAACTCCTGAAGCTTTTTCAACAACTATTTTACTAGTTTGAGATGCGGTATTTGCGATCGCGCCGCCAACTCCTGAAGCTTTTTCAACAACTATTTTACTAGTTTGAGATGCTGTATTTGTAATAGCCCCACCAACTTCTGTTGCTTTTTCTGCAACTATTTTACTAGTTTGAGATGCTGTATTTGAAATTGCACTACTTACTACTTCCGTTGCTTTATCTAAAGCGTTTTTACCTGCTTGAGATGCAGTTGCAGCGACACCTTTACCTGCACTAACAGCAGCACCTCCAACTGCTCCAGCAGCACCCTTCACTGCTCCTAACCATCCTCCCCAAGAAGAAGGTTGATTTTTTACAGTTAATTGACTTGCTGGCTCAACATTGACAATAGCAGTTGAAGATTCATCTTCAACAACTATTTCAGGTGTAATTGTAATTAACTCTACCTGTTCATTTAACTCAAATTCTTCTTGCCAATCAGGGAAATCATCACCTGTTTGTTGCCCAAAAATCTTAACTTTTTGGCAAAACTGAATGTCTAAACCAATTAATCCCTCACGAATAACTGAAACTACAGAATTTTGCTCTGGAACTTGCGCTGATTCTACCTTTATTTGCAAACAATCATTTTTCAGATTCGCTTTTGCAGTAATGCTTTGAGAGTTCAACCACTGATTAATCAGTTTAGTCAGAGCATTTATATCACCTTGTTGAGCAAGTTCTTCAAAGTTCGGCACATTCTGCACCGAAACTTCAAATTCCTCATTCCAAGCGGGAAATTCTTCACCCGCCTGTCGCCCAAAAACCTTAACTTTTTTAATCGATTCAGCCCCTAAGTTGCTCATCCACTTATTAATTAGTGGAACTAATACCTGTTGATTCGGTACTTGAGCAGCTTCCAGTAAAATTTGTAAGCAATCATTTTTCATGACAGCTTTCGCTGTAATACCTTTGGGTTGCAGGGAACGATTCATGAAAGTTGCGATCGCTTGAGCATTTCCCTGTTTAGCAAGTTCCGATAGATTTTGTTGTTCCATATCTAGTTAGGTTAATCACGCCTAACTCAAGTATTCCCAGCTACAACAGAGTAGTAACACATTTAGCAAATTTCCGTACTCTAGCAATCTGAGAAAGTGACAGTCGAGACAATGGCTGTATTTAGGGGCGATGAGTTTCTAACCAAACTGGCAAATCAGCAATAGATTCAAAATCTAAGAGTGCTTCTGCTAAGTCTTCTAACAAAGCAACTGGGAGAGTGGAAAGTTGCGATCGCATTCCCTCATCTATTGTCCCAAACTTTCGAGTCAGAAGACGAACAATCAAAGCAAAAGCTTCCTGCTGAAAACCTTCTTGGCGACCTTCTTGAAGACCTTCTTGGCGACCTTCTTGGCGACCTTCTTGAAGACCTTCTTGGCGACCTTCTTGCAAAATTTCCTGATAAATCACTGATTCCCGCATTGTTTTCTCCCGAAATAATCGACGCAAAAGTGTTTGATTAAACTTTAAACCCGCTAATATTTGGATGTATGTGGATACTTCTCGTTTTTGTGCGATCGATTCTATTCTATCTACTTCTTGTGCTACTTGGGCAAGCAATTGCTCTGGTTGAGATGTCGCCGCTAAAGATGCCAATGGTAGCAAAGCGATATCAGATAAAAATATATTAGGATCTTCTTCCCAAAGTCGAATTACCCGATATTCATGGCGAGTTCTTTCTAAGACAAACGCTGTTTCAATGACCGTTCCTTCTGCGGGAGGTAACAATAAAATAATGACTTGGGTAATCGGTTTTCGGTAAAGCCGATATAACCTTGTCCAATAGTCTAGCATTCGGAAAGGTAACGGTGGTTCCGATTCGAGTTTGACCTGAAATTCTAAATGCAATATTCGCTCAGAAGTGTTGAGAAATGTCACCGAATCTGCTCGAATTGGTTCGATACTTAGTTCAGTTTTTAACACCTGCACGCTGGATGGTAATTCTCCTAAAATCCAAGCGGCAAAACGGTCTGGATATTTTTCCGATAATAGTTTACACAGGTTATCAAACGACATTAAACTTAAGTATTAGAATCAGATGTCTTATTATATAACTCAAGTATTCCCAATGGTTCAATCATTAGAAAAACCAATCACTTTCGCTGAATTCATCCAATGGAAGCCGGAAAATAAACGTTACGAACTACACGATGGAGCAATTGTTGAAATGGCACAACCAACAGGTGAACATGAAGATATTGTAGGATTTTTAGCCGAAAAGTTGACTTTAGAATATGTCCGCTGCAATCTCCCCTATTCTATTCCGAAAACGGCACTGGTTAAGTCAGCATCAAGTGAATCAGCTTATTCGCCAGATATCTTGTTACTTAACCGTTCTAATTTGGTAAATGAACCTTTTTGGAAACAAGAATCTACTGTGACTATGGCTGAATCTATTCCTTTAGTTATTGAAGTTGTTAGCACTAATTGGCGGGATGATTACTATAAAAAATATGGGGAGTACGAAGAGATAGGAATTCCTGAGTATTGGATTGTAGATTACCTCGGTTTGGGTGCGCGAAAATTTGTTGGTAATCCCAAAAAACCAACAGTTTCTATTTACTTTTTAGTTGATGGAGAATACCAAGTCAATCAATTTCGAGAGAATGACTGTATTCGATCGCTAACTTTCCCTGAATTAAACTTAACCGCCCAACAAATATTTCAAGCAGTCAATATTTGATTTCCCGCTTTATTCGTAGGGTGCGTATAGCCTGCGGCATTTAAGAAAAACGACAGTGTAACGCACCATTCCACTATGTTTAGTGCCAGTGTATAAGTCCTGATATTCTTAATTTTTTTGGTTTTTAGCTCAGATTACGATAATTCTCCAAGAGTCATTACAGAAGAATCTTTTTTAGCAACTAATTGCACAATTTTTTCACTGTTTTCCAGTAATTCATTCCAACCTGTTTCATTAATTTTTTCGAGATGTTCTAAACGCAGTCGTTGTTCATCAAACAGCCAATATTTCATGCTAGGAATCAGATAGCGAAATAATGCCATCCATTCAGCATAATTAATCGCTAAAGGATTACCTTGCATTAGGGCAATTTTTCCAGCATTTCCTAATGCTGCAATGCTATGAGATACTAACAGCATAGACCTATATTTGGGATGGGAAGCTAAATTAAATTTAGTTTCTCCATGCTCAGAATAGTGTCTTAGCATAATATAAGCTCTCAGCATAATTTCGATGACTGCTGGCGTAATTCCCGAAACTAAAAAATGCCGAAAGTCATATCCATTGAGATACATCCATCGAGCAATTTCACCAACTGTACGGTTATTTTCCCCAAAACTACCTATATTTATGCCTTGAATTAAAGTCATAAATGGTGCTGGTAATCCCATAGGCGTAGCAACATCAGAAATTAAATGTCCGATGTGTCGCAAAATCGCTTCAATTAATCCTAAAGGTTGATATTTAGAGGAAACAAATTCACAAACCCAAGTGTGATTTCCGGTGAGTTTATCGTAAGAAAATCCGGTTATTGTGCCTCGCATGATATCAAGAACACCAAAAACAAAGCCCAAAATGGGATCGTGTCCTAAAGATTGTAGACGGTGCGATCGCGGATACATTCCCCCAATAATCTTTTGATTATCATAAGGAACTTTGCAAGTTTCTGAAAGGTGTTGCGCCCATTTTGCAAACCAATCATTACCTTTGTTAGTGTTGTATTGTTTCAACCATTCAGTAATAGGACTACCAATTTGTCCGCTATATTCACCAGTGTTAATTGTCGCGGGAATTCGCACTAAGAGAAAATCAGTAATTGCTGCAAGAATGCCACTAGCACCAACAAAAACATAGTCTGATTTATCCCAAACAAATTGAGCATTGTATGATTCATCGTGCAATCTTTTCAAATCTGCATCGGTAAGCAAAGCTTCGTAAGGTGCTAGGGGATCGAGTTGTTGCTGAAGTGCATAAATTTGACACTTTTTCACAAAACTATTCCAATCTTGAAAGCCAATTTTTACTAACTCATGGGATACAGCAAGATGACGATTATTGTATAGTTGGAGAATGCGATCGGGTTGAAAATCGCTCAAATCATCTTCCTCAAGAAAATCAACAGATGTTTCAATTTCTGCCATCATCTTTTCCAATTCTCGAATCTGTTCAGTTTGTGATGAAACATCTGCAAATTTTACTTCTAAATCGGAAACTGTAGTTTCAAGCTTTCGCAGAAGATGATTTTGGGTTTGAATTACTGCTCTTAATTCAGCAATAAATTGATCGGAAAGCATATTAAACCTCGGCTTGTTTCCGCTTGGCAAGTAACTGTTGAAGATAGCGCATTTTTTCAGTTAAAATGCGAATTGCCTCACGATTAGTTTCCACATCTGCTGCTGCTTTTTGCAGAGTTTCAATCCTTTCTATTAAATTGTTCAGCGCCCCTTGTAAGTTTTCAATTACTAATTGCGCTTTGCGTTCTCTTTGTTTCATTTCTTCTTCTTTGGCTCGGTTTCCACCTGTGTCTAGAAGCGTGGATACTCCCCAAAAAATACCAGCGCCTAAAATAACAGCAATACCAATACCGGGAACCATACCAAATCCTAATCCTAAAGCTGCTAAACCGGAAGTTATCCCAGCAGCACTTAATCCAATTACTGAACCGGAAAAATAAACAGCTGCGATCGGAATTCCTACAGATGAAAGTCCCGCAGCGGCAGTTTTTGCTGCGTCAGCTGCATAATTATCATTTAATCCTCGAATACGGATTTTTCTCATTTCTTGAATGAATTTTTCAATGGCTTTTACTTGTGAATCTGTAATCCGTAATTCTTGCTGGGCTAATTGAATTGCTTTGGCTTCATTAGGATCTAGTTCATCATCAGCCCATGCAGTATCTATGAGGTTAATCATTAAACCAAAGCGAAGAGAATCATCTGCATTAGAGAGGGATTTTAAGCAATTTTCTAATAATGGTGGTTCAATAATATAGGATTGCACTTGACGTTTTGCAGATTCAGACATTCCTTCTAAATCCATAATTCCAAAGATGAGATCCATCTCTTCTTTGTCTAAATGATTGTCTGCTGTAGCAATGGCAAAAAGTGCTCCGTAAAAGGCTATGCGATCGCTTTCTGCGACTTTAGCTAAATCTAAACTTTGGTTAGTCTGTAAGTCTTCACTTCCCTTTGTCATTTCTGTGACTGTTTGAGTCACTTGTTGTGCAGTATTAGTAACAGTCTCACTGGCTTTAGCTGCTGTTTCGGCTGCGGCTTTACTTACTTCAGAAGCAGCATTACTTACAGTTTCTCCCAAGTTGGCTGCTGTTTTAGCGATTGATTCCCAAAAATTTGGCTGGTTCATAAAAGCTCTAGAATTTATACCTAACTCAAGTATTCCCAGCCGAGACAAATTACTAACAAAAACTCAAATTTTTTCACAGGTTCGTTGTAGGCGCTTTAGCTCAGATCTTGCACTCCTGAGCGGCTCTCCCGGATTTATGGTGATAACAAAATCTTATTTAATCGTAGGGTGTGTTAGGCACGGGCGATAAATTCAGCATTCCAATCCATCAATAAATTCCCGTGCCTAACGCACCGTTCCCTGGTTTGTAACATTTATGAA
>NZ_JBHFNQ010000067.1:0-9516 GCF_041929345.1 Floridaenema aerugineum BLCC-F46 | reverse complement strand
GGGCAAGATGCCCACCCCACAAGATTTTCAGCTTTCTTGTGGGGTGGGCATCTTGCCCGCCCTTGTTTTACTTTATTTAGATCTACTACTTAGTTTTTCGGGTTTTTTCTAATTTAAAGGTCATTAGCCTGTTGCCATTTTTCAATTCGCTAATGACCTAATTGTTTGCCGCCAAAAGTGCCTTTTAAAGCTGAGAAAGTTGCGGCGGACAACCTCTTAAACCAGTCATAAGTTGCAGGGCATACTTTTTAAAAGGAGTGATGTTACGTAACATCCATAAACCGAAACGACGGATAAAAATCAAAGGTAAAAACTGATTAGAAAATGTTCGGTTTAAGAAATCAGTAAATCCTAAGATTACCCAATTTTCGCGTTTGCGCCAAGTTTCGTAACGTTTGAGGACTTGGATGTTACCGATATCTTCGCCTTTTTGGTGAGCAGTTTTGAGAATTTGGGCGAGGGCAGCTGCGTCACGAATTCCTAAATTCATGCCTTGTCCGGCGACGGGATGACAACCATGTGCAGCATCTCCAATTAAAGCTAATCTGGGTAAAGTGTAGCGATCGCTCTGCATTAACTGTACCGGAAAAACGTAGCGATCGCCCAATAATTCCAACTTCCCAAATTTCCCACCCGTGTAATACTCCAACTTCTGCAAAAACGCTGTTTCATCTAATTCTTGCATAGCTTTAGCATCCGCGTGAGGCCAAGTCCAAACAATTTGAAACCTATTTCCAGGTAAAGGCAAAACTCCCATCGGACCACTAGGCCAAAAACGTTCGTAAGCTACATTATTGTGGGGTTTTTCTGGTTTAATGGTAGCTACGAGGCAAGATTGCCAATAACGCCAACCGTGAGTTTTAATTCCCGCAGCTTGACGAATGGGAGATTTTGCTCCATCAGCACCCACAAGTAAGCCAGTTTTAATTGTTTGCAATTCGCCATTTTTAAGCAATTGAATTTCGACAAAATCTTGCTGATAATCTGCTTTTACTACTTCGGCTGGACAAAGATAAGAAACATTCGGAGAACTGTGGAAAAATTCCTGCAAAACTGTTAATAAAACTCGGTGTTCCGCAGCATATCCAAGTCTATCGGTTTCCAACTCTGGGGGATGGAATTGCACGACTTTGGGATAATCAGCATCAGATAATTGAATTTGCTTAAAACTAGTAATTTGCGGTTCAATTTTATCCCAGATGCCAATTCCTTGAAAAATGCGTCCCGAAAGCAGGGAAATAGCGTAAGCGCGTCCTTTGGCGACGGAGACAGACTCGACTTGTGATTCTATTAACGCCACACTAAGTCCAGAATCTTTTAAAGCAGCGGCGAGGGTAGCGCCGACAATACCACCACCGACGATTGCTAAATCGTAGTCTAATTTAATTTCAGATGTAGGGTTTACTGACATTCTTAAGTTAGTTGGTAAGAGTGCGATCGATGTTATCTATCTTTATTGTTAAGCTTTGGGCAAATCTTTTCAAGGTTAAGACTGAGATATCAATACCACAAACCCACTATAGCCCCTATTTTAAAGACTCTCATAGCATAAGTAGAAACTTCTTTACACAATGATTATGAAGTACTTCTGAGCGATCGAAATTTATTAAAAATTCCTCAACAGAAGTAGTCATAGCCACTATTTCACACACTGAATTAAAGTTATTGGACTGCTAGCACCGCCAATTTTTCAGAAACTATGCCAAGATTGTAAGCTTTAAACTCGAACAGTAGATTCTTGAGGATTTATGGGAGAAGCAACGATGATGGGGTGGATATTAGCACAACAAACCCCTTTAGGCAGCAGTTCTGCTGTGGAAAGCCAAACGGCAGGTACTATTCCAGAATTGGTTATTATTTCGATCGTTCTGCTTCTAATAGCAACTTTGGTTGCACTTGTAACCCAACGATTGCGAATTCCTTATGTTACAGGTTTGGTACTAGCAGGTCTACCCATTACAGATGTATTATCGCGTCGAGTTGGTTTAGACCCATCTTTAGTGTTAAATCTTTTTCTCCCGATTCTGATTTTTGAAGCATCAATTAATACTGATATTAGCCGTCTTCGCAGCACCTTTAAACCGATCGCACTTTTAGCGGCACCAGGCTCAATTTTTTCCACAGCAATTATTGCAGTATTAGTTAAATTTGGGCTAGGGATAGACTGGATTCCGGCTGCGTTGATCGGAATCATTCTGGCTAATACAGATACAGTTTCGATGATTGCAGTTTTTAAAGAAATCCGCGTGCCTTCCCGATTATCCACAATTGTAGAAGGCGAAACCCTATTCAACGATGCGGCTGCCTTAGTTACCTTCAACTTAATTCTGGTTATTTATGCCACAGGTTCTCTTACCTTCGCGCAAGGAGTCAAAGAATTGCTTGTAGTCGCTTTGGGTGGGGCAGTCGTGGGTGCTATCTTAGGCTACTTGAGTTTGCCGATATTTGTCCGATTGAATGACCCATTGAGTAGTTTATTGCTAACAGTTGCTTTAGCGTTAGGAACATTCCAGATAGGGCAATTTTTGGGCGTTTCGGGTGCGGTAGCGGTGGTGATTGCGGGACTAATTTTTGGTAATCTGGGACTGCCGGGGAGTTCTTCGGCTTCCGATCGCATTACTTTGCTAAGTTTTTGGGAGTACGCTGGGTTTACTGTCAATACGTTTATTTTCCTGCTCATTGGTATTGAGATTAACCCGCTGACATTGTGGAGAATCTTGCCAGCAATTCTATTTGTAATTGTGGCGTATCAATTGGGAAGAATTCTTTCAGTTTATTTATTATTAAACGGGTTGCGCTGGTTCGATCGCCCAATTCCCTTACGCTGGCAGCACGTTTTATTCCTGGGAAACATCAAAGGTTCTTTGTCAATGGCACTGGCACTAAGTATTCCTCTTTCCTTACCCGGACGAGAAAACATTATTGCCTTGGTATTTGGCGCAGTTTTGTTTTCTTTAGTGGGACAAGGATTAACTTTACCCTGGCTGGTCAAACGGTTAAAGATTAGTCGAGTTTCCGATGTGATGGAACAAGCTGGAAAGTTGCAAATCCAGCTGATTGCCGCTAAAGCTGCTCAAGATGAACTAGATAGTTTGCTTAAATCTGGTGTGTTGCCCAAGGCAGTTTACGAGGAACTTTGGGCATCCTATCAAGTAAGGGTTGCCCAGTCGGAACGAATACTGCGTGATTTTTATAATCAATATCGGGCAAATCAGTTAAAAAGCGATCGCAGCGGTCTAGATGCGATTCGACGGCGATTGTTTCTGGCAGAAAAAGGAGCAGTTAGCGATGCCCTTCGCAAGCGAATCGTTCCCGAAGACTTAGTACAACCTTACATCAAAGATTTGGATGAGAAACTTCTAAAGTTGGAAGATGACTAGCTTGAATGCCCAGGTAATCAATCATTTTATGGACTGACTCAGGACGGGTGACAACTAAGATAGTTGAGCCAGCTTCCAGAACCGTATTACCATTTGGAATCTGCAAATTAGCGTGGGTATGAGATTGGTAGCCAATGATCAGCGAACCTTTAGGAAAGGCAGAGTCTTGAGCAATTTGAGCTACAGAGCGACCTGCCACGAAGCAATTGCCAGGAACGGGTAGTTTGAGCACCTCTACCTGTCCTTGTTCAAAGTGCATCATCGACTCGACTTGGGGATATTCGATCGCATTCGCCATTGTTGCCACTGCTAAATCAATCGTGCTGATGATGTGACTCGCGCCAGCAAGACGATAGGCTTCCAGAAATTCTCGATCGCCCATTCGCACCACAATATGAGAAATGCCATAACTTCTAGATAAAGTAATCAGCGCCAAATTCAACGCATCATCTCTCAAAGCCGCAACAATCGCGTTTGCTTGTCTAATACCTGCTTCCAGAAGAACCGTAGTGCTAACAGCACTCCCCTCAAATGCCATCACTCCAATTTTTTCCCGCGCAAAGCGACAAGCGAGTGGATCTGAATCGATGATGGCAACTGTATGACCAAGTGTTAATAATTGCTGGGCTAACCCCAGTCCCATCATTCCTGCGCCACCAATTAAAACGTACATAGTATTTGTTACCTGTGATTAACGCTTATAGAGCCAATTTTTTAGGTTCGTAATTATTGTGCTAATTTTTGGCGATCGTCATCAACATAACTCAAACAATAATTAGGCAATTTGAAGCGTTCTCGGTTCAGGGATAGATTCTCCTTCTGCTTGCCAAGCTTCCAAATACATTTCAATAACTTCTTCGCCGTTATGAATTGCTTCCTCACGAGTTTTGCCATGAGTGCAAGGCATCACAACTAAGTCGGCAAACTCTGGAATTGTGACTAGGAAAAGCTGATCTTCATCAGACCATTGAATAATCATACTGTATCGGCTCATGAATTCTCATTCTCCCTTAACTACAAGCACAACTCATTTGATAAATGCCAACAGATCGAACTCTTGACGAATGTCTAGAAGAGAGCGATCGAGCAAAGGTTCAAATTCTAAAAATGGTACTCGTTTTTTGCGATCGCGAGTCTTAAACCAAATCGCAATTAACTCTGGAATCAGTGGAGGAAGAACTTTAAAAATTGCTCCATAAAGCCAAAGTACACCTTTTTCTTTAATCATGTCATCGTACATAATATCAATCACTTGCTTATTCCTCTTTCTCATCTCCCGAAAGCGCTCAAAAGTACATTCACTTGTCCACCAGAATAGAGGTAGAATTTTTAATTCATCATACATACCTGTGTCGCAGCCATATATAACATGACCTACATCGTGTGCTAGCAAGATTTTGGCAAATTCAGGCGGCTGAGTATCGGGGGGAGTGATATGAGGATTAAGCGCGTAGTATTCCGCTAAACCTTGTCGGAGGGTTTGAGTGCTGTCTTTGTTTACGTAGCCTGGTAATTGACTCATTTTTTTATTTCGATACGCTTTAGTATCGTAAATTATAATAGCACTTATGAATGATGTTAGTAAAAAGTCACCTGGAAGACCTCGAAGCGCCCGATCGCATCAAGCTATGCTGCGAGCTACATTAGAATTGCTAGCAGAAGTTGGCTTTGAGGCGATGAGTATAGAAGCGATCGCCACTCGTGCAGGAGTAGGAAAAACAACGATTTATCGACGCTACAGAAGTAAAGAGGAACTAGTTGCTGATGCAATTGAAAGTATGCGGGAAGAGGTGTTAATTCCTGATACGGGAAACCTTTGGAGTGACATAGATGCAATCATCGAAAACGCCGCACAAATAACACTAAATCCGCTGGGAAGACAAACCGTTGCTATGATTATTAGCAGCGCTTCAAGTAATGCTAACTTTGCTCAAATTTATTGGACAAAATATTTACAACCTCGAAGAAAAGCTTTTGCGATCGTCATTGAACGAGCGAAAACCAGAAAAGAAGTTCAGGAAGATTTAGATCCAGGTTTGGTATTCGATGCGATGAGCGGAATCATGCTTTACGCCTTAATATTTCCCCCAACATCTGAAACTTGGAAAATGTACATTCGTCGCGCCATCAATCTGCTTTTGAAAAAAGCTTAAATCTAGTGCTTAAATAAAACTTTCACGGGTAATTTTAGCTTTTAATTTGCGATTTTTACTGGGCATGGATCTTGTCTTAAATTCATTTTTGCATTAGATAAAAAACATACCCATAAGAATCAGAATACTTTCTGTAAAGTTCTATTTCTCTTTGTTCTTCATCTAAGACAGCATTAGCCTCTTCATTGCCTTGATATTTCTGGCGTAAATTATTTATTCTCCGTTCTAAAGGAGTGTAGTAATCATCCCACCATGAGGATTCAGGAAGTGTAAAACTGTTGATATAGTTGTATCCTAAATTCTGAATAATGGTGATGTTTTCTGTGATATTCTTCATGGCAGGATAGGCATTTTTCCAGAAATTCAAAGGTTCTTCTGGGGGATTGGTAACTAACCATGAAAGTTCTGAGACAGCAATAGCACCGCCAGTTTTTAAGAAGTGATGCCAAGATTGTAAGCCTTCTTGAAAGCCCATTATATAAATAGCTCCTTCAGACCAAATTAGATCGAAACTCTCCGGTTGAAAGTCTAGAGAAAACATGGAACAGTTTTGGGTAATGATATAGCTGGATAAGTTTTCCTGTGCTGCTCGCTGTTGCAATTCATCGAGAAATGGTTGATGATTGTCTATGGCAGTAATCTGTCCTTTGGTAATTTTGGCGAGTGCTAATGTTTGCATTCCAGGGCCACAACCAATGTCTAAAATTTGGGGATTTTTAGGCAATTTTGGAATTAGAGATAAGGCTTTTGCGGTTGATGCCATATCTCCGGGTGCTTCTCGTGGTAAATCGCTATGTAGTTCAAAGAAAATATTCATGGTTTCTTTCTGCTAGAAAGGGAGAATTATAGTTGAATTTTTAGTTATGATATCTCTTTTAGGGAAAAATTTGGGGAATAGCGATCGCAAAAATTCCCTGCAATCCCAAATAAAAAAACGCTGCCAGGGGGCAGCGGAGTCAAGGGTAAATTTGCTCAAGAATACGGTCATTGTCTTTACTGGATGTCGGAATCTGGGGGAGCTATTTGATAGCTTTGTTCAGGTTCTATATATTGAACTCCTTCAATTTGGGAAAGACGATTAACTTGGGTTGAGTCAATTGAACCGCTAATCATACCAACAGTTGGTAAGACTTGTTCAACTTCCAAACCTGCTGATTGTAAATCCTGGGCAACTTCAGAAATGCGATCGACATGGGCATCGTCAACCGAGATAGATACTTTGATTTTGGGCATATCAATTCCTTGAAAAAAAGATGTGTTCTCAGCAAGAATACTCTTACTGAGAAGGTTAGCAACCAATTATTAGGTTTACTGAGATCAAAGCACCATTCTCAACAAGACTTAAAAAACCGGGTTTCTTTACGAAAATGCAGGTCTTTCAGGTTTAGTTATTGGCAAGAAACTCGGTTTTTAGCCCGGGTGCAAGATCTGAGTTTATCGAGGTGATTGGACTAAACCAGCGCCAACATCAGTAGACGGCAGAGGCAACCGCTGAGCATCCCGCATCAAAAAAGCCCAAAGAGCGTGTCCGGTTAGTCCAGTTGCCTGAGCATAAAGAGCAGCGATGCCTGCTACATGAGGAGTTGCCATACTCGTACCACTCATGGTTTGATAGCGAGTGGGCATGGGGGAAGTTGAGTAGACATCAACTCCGGGACCTGCAATATCGACTTGCCCACCATTGGGATTAATTGAACCATTAGAGAAGGCAGCAATTTGTAACTGAGAGTCCAAGGCAGCTACAGCCATAATTGATGGCGCATTGGCAGGATGGTTTACTGGTTTGGGGGGAGATAACCGCTTGCCAGTTCTGAGATTTCTACTATCATTTCCGGCTGCAGCAATAATCAAAGATCCTTGACCGAGTGCCCGTAGTCCAACTTGTTCGTAAATTCGGGAGTAGGTATCTCCAGGGCGGGTGGGTGCGCCTAAAGACATAGAAATGATTTGGCAACCATTGGTAATCGCCCACTCAATGCCTGCTAAAATGCCACCATCAGCGCCAGAACCTCTGTTGCTCAAAACTTTACCAGCAAAGATTTCTGCGTTATAGGCGACTCCGTAACGGGGTACGATCGAGGGAGTTTTAGATCCACAAGCAGTTCCGATACAGTGGGTACCGTGTCCATTGAGGTCTTGAACAGCTTCGCCACTGATGAATGATTGACTGGTAATCTTGCGACCAGCAAAATCAGGATGAGTCAGATCTAAACCTGTGTCCAACACTGCTACTTTAATACCAAGTCCGCTGTAGGGACTATCTAAAACTTTAGTGGCTTGGAGTCCCCAGGTAGCTGAGTCATCTGCCAATAATGTAGCAGCGAGTTGGCTTTCTGATGGAATTGTTTGATTGATTAGATGGTTGACGGCATCTCGGAATCCTTTGAGATAATCGGTGGTTAGAGTTGTGTTTTGGCTATCTGCGATCGCATAAACCACTCGCTCCGGTTCCACTGCTAAAATTGGTTCATCTGTAGCGGTGGCGGCTCTGATTGACTGAACTTGATCCGGGTCTAGAGAGACAACTGCAACCCCTAAATTGTCAAAGACAACTGTATCTGTACTCTCTAACTGTTCGGCAGCAAATGTATGCCCTTCAAAATCAGCTGCTCTGGCAATATTTTGCCTTCCTGTATTGTCTGTTAAAGCTCTGATCCCAGAGTCAACGCTGTCTTCCGGTAACAAAACTAGGTAACGACCTGTGGTTTCCATTGGTGTTATCGAGTTATTCATTAAAAAAATCCTCAAATTGATTTCACGGTATTTGTGATCTGTGTTTGTGTTGTTAAATGCTGATGGAATTAATAAAGCTGTAGCAATCGAACTAAGGCTGGGAATGAGTGCTACCCTAACTTTTCCCTATTTACGAGGTTGGGCAAAAACCATCCGGGAAATCTCTGAAAAAGTTAAATATAAACTTTCTGGTTAATAGGTCAGAACTTACGCAACTGGCACAATTAGTAGGGTGCGTCAGATACTCAAATCCTGATATTGTCGTTCGCGTAGCGTGCTCTCTTGCGTATCAGATTTAGGGTAGTAGAGCACCCTACAACAAGGGTGCGCCATTTGCCCAAACCGTGATTCTACCTATTTAAAATTCCTACTTTAGGGGCGAATAAAAAAAACGCCGCCGGGGGGCAGCGGGGGTGAAGTACAAATTTTCGGAGACAGAACTTTTCTTAGGAGTTTTTTAGCAAGTCCACCAATGAAGGGAATTGCTGAGATCGCAGCGCTATCATTAAACTTGTGGGATGTCTTAGTTTGATGGCGCTTTTGATATTGTTAGTATCTAACAGTGAGATGACATAGCTTTGTCAAAGTTATGGAGTTTTTGTGACAGCACCATTATTCGCGCATTTGTAGGGTGCGTTAACGCAGTGTAACGCACCAAAATCGTGAATCTACGGGGCTAAAGTTTTAGGTAATCTCTGAACTTGGGTAAACAATTTGCTCAATAACTTCAATTCCTAAAATATTTTTCATTTGCAGAAGTTCGGCTGGTAATTTTGATTCTAAAGCAAGTAGAACACGGCAACTAGACTGACAACCTTGAATTACTTGAAAAGCCTCAATTACTGCACGATACTTAACGCATTGAAACATTCCTAATTCTGTAGCCAAATCAGAGTAGGAAATTATTTGATTAGCTGTAACTTGTCTGACAAGAATTGGTAAGGCTTCTCGCGCCCGCTGTTGATATAATTTGTTACCAAATAAAGGTTTTGCTGTTTGTGCTGTTTCCATAATATTGATTTTTTTGTTCTCACCTACATTTAGGTTTCCCAAAAAGCAATGGAAGGCAGCATTTTACATTTTGTTAGGAAAAATATTAGTAATGGTGCGGGCTCTCCCGTATTTATGGTGATAACAAAATCTTATTTAACTGTAGGGTGTGTTAGGCACGGATAACAAATTCAGCATTTCAACCAATAATTAAATTCCCGTGCCTAACGCACCGTTTTCAAAGTTTGTAACACCTATGA
>NZ_JBHFNQ010000066.1:0-49081 GCF_041929345.1 Floridaenema aerugineum BLCC-F46 | reverse complement strand
AGCTGAATACAGTAGAACAACTGCTAAGACAATAGTTAGTGCTTTAACAGAAATAAAAGCAGCAATTATGGCACCCATTAATGCTCCCATTGTTGTTGCTACTTCTAAAAACATTCCTAACCGTAAATTAGTGAAACCTTGCTTAATATAAGCAGATGCTGCACCGGATGAAGTAGCAATCACAGAAACTAAAGAAGCACCAACAGCATAGCGAATATCAACGGCAAATACTGAAGTTAATAAGGGAACAATAACTACGCCACCACCTAAGCCAGTCAATGCTCCCACAAAGCCAGCAGTAAATGAACCTATCCAAACTAATAAAGTAAATTCCCAAATATCCAATGTCTGCACCTCTTTCCTATAAATTTTTACTATTTAGTAATAACAGCTTTAGATGTTTCAGCAATAGCTGTAAATCCATATACGCATTAAGTTAAATCTCCAGCTTGTTAACTTCAGTTACTACACTAATAAGGATATGTTAACTATTCTAGGAATGGCTAGAGCAAATCCCTTATATCTATTAATATAGGACTCTCCAGTATTATCCTTTATGGATAGAGCTTTCATTTGGCAATTACTCCTTTGCTTATATATTCTTTCCAAAGATAGATGTATTTTCATTGAATTTAGGATTTCTCCATGAATAAAGATAGTAAATTAATTTTGAGTAAAAATCAAGCGAATTACTAATTAGCTTTAGGTTTTTTTTACTATTATTAAAACCCGAAAAGATTACCAACTTAGTAATCTATAAATAAAAGTTATACTTTGTTATTGTTTATGGTCAAGTTAGTTACATTATGGCTTTTTTAGAAATAAATGTACTCTCTCGGTTGGTTTTTCCATAGTTTGTTTTAATAAGGTTAACTTATAACCCCACTGTGTCAACTTGTCAGTATTCTGTCATCTAGATAAAAACAAAAAAGAGGTTATTGCCCAACAAATAACCTCTAAATCGATTATTGAACTGTACAATATCTAATCAATAAGTTGGGGATTGGGAGTTTGGGCATTGATATCTGCTTGAGATAAATTAGGAATCATCCTGCTAATTTCACCTGCTTTAAAGACTTTAGTTTTACTTTACGCAGCTAAATCAATAAAATCAAACACTCTTATTTGTTGAATTGATAACTTGAAGTGATTAATTATTTAAATGAATATGGCAAACTGAATGGCTGTTAGCTCGATCTGAAGAGGCTTTTGGGCAATTCTGTATAGGCAGATACTACAATCTATAGCTTTTTGGTAATAGTTACAGTAAAATACGGTAAGTCGATCGAGTTAGCGGATTTATTTTATTAGCCTAAGAGAGTTGCAAATAAGCCGAGTCGTAGTGCAAGATAATCGATCGCAAAAACTGAACAAAATTGTCGGCAACGGTAGTTTCAGAGGTCATATTCGGATATGAGTTATTTACTACTAACACCATTGAGTTTTCTAGTAGGCATCCTTGTGGGATTAACAGGAATTGGCGGCGCATCGCTGATTACCCCCATGTTGATTTTTCTGTTTCAGGTGCCGCCTGCGATCGCAGTTAGTTCTGATGTCGTAGCTGCCACTTTAATGAAAGTAATTGGTAGCGTTAAACACTGGCAGCAAAAAACTCTGGATTGTGAAGTAGTCAAATGGTTAGCTTTGGGAAGTGTACCAGGCTCACTTTCTGGAATCGGACTTTTATATTTACTCAGACAAATTGAAGGCTTAAATTTAGATAGTATTTTACTTCGCTTAATTGGCACTATGATGGTGTTAGTTACTTTTTCTGCAATAACACAATCATTATTAAAACTTTTTCTGCCTCAAGTAAATTTACCTTGTCCACCCAAATTTGATTTAACAACTAATTCAGGTCGGTTATTAACAATGGGAATTGGAGCAGTTTTAGGGTGTTTAGTTGGCTTGACTAGTGTAGCTTCTGGTTCAATGTTTGCGCTGGCATTAATTACCTTTTTCCGCCTTGATTCTCAAAAATTAGTCGGTACAGATATTTCCCAAGCTTCCATTCTGTTAGTGTTTACTTCGATGGGACACTTAGGTTTAGGAACAGTTGATTGGGGTTTAGTTTTGCCAATTTGGTTAGGTACAGTACCGGGGGTTTTAGTTGGTGCGAAACTCTGCAAACTTACCCCACAACCTGCGCTACGTATGATTATTTATAGCATTCTCACAATGGTTAGTTGGAAACTAATTAATCAGGCTTAATTAGATGCCGATCGCATAGCGTGCTGTAGGCTTATCGCAAAAGTTCAAAAGTTCCTCTTTCGTACATGATAAATAAACCCAACCCAATTAATACAAAAGGGACGATCGACTTACCATAACGACTTAATAGATAAGCGATATCACGATGCAGAGTTAATGAGTAAGCGATTCCACACCAAACACCCACCATGATAAAAAATACTCCCAAAATTATTAGTAAGTCATTAAGATTTTGACCAGCAAATAAGGGAATATAAATACTAATATTGTCTCCTCCATTAGCAACTGTGATTGCGGCTACTTGATAAGTCTTCGGATTGAAAATACTAAAAATAAAAGCTATGAGTGAGTTACTGGGTAAGTTTTGTTGAAAGTCGTTACTTACAGTTTGTACTTGTGCATCATCCTTGTTGCGATCGATTAATTGCTTAATTCCGATCGCTATAGGTAGTAATCCCAATAAACCAATCCATTCCTTCTGCACAACCAAACCACCGAAATATCCTGGTAAACTAGCAGCAAGTAAAATCGCAAAACCAAGATATTGACCGATAATGATGTTTCGCCGCCGAAAATTTTCGCCCAGTTGTGAGAATAATAGTAACAGAATAATGATGTCATCAATATTCGTTGCTGCAAAAGCGATGATTCCTTCAGTAATAGCTGTTCCTATACTAGTCATATCGTAGATGTAAAAAAGGGTAATATACTCTGGTTTGGCTCTAATTTAGTAGATTATCAATGAGTATCTGTGGTTTGGCTCTAATTTAGTAGATTATCAATGAGTATCTGTTAAATTTGTAATTGAAACTATTGAGCATCAAAGTGATTCTAATTCCTTATCTCTTGAATGTAGAAATCCCCTTAGTTCCAAATTCTGTAGACACCTTGTATGCAATATCTCTATAGGGGGGTAATCGACCAAACATAATATGAGTCTATATTTCCCAGTCTCCATCCTTTATATCTAATGATTTTATTGCTTGATCCGTAGTTAGGAAAATATGACCTTTCCCTAATTCATCTACAAATCCAACTTTTCGCAATCTGTCCATTACTGGACCTTTGACTTCAGACATATAAAATTCAATTTCCCTAGTCTTTAAGTCAAGAATTAAACTTTTTAGTGTTTCCAAAGCGCTACCATCGATCGAATTAACTGCACTACATACCAGTAATAGATGTTTCACCTCTGGGCGATCGCTTACTACCTTCAGTAAGTAATCTTCTAAATATTTAGTATTCACGAAGTAAAGGCTGGCATCAACCCGCACAGCTAAAATATGAGGAGAAGTTTTAACATTATGGCGCAAAACATTACGGAAATGTTCAGTGTCTCCCACTCTACCTACAACAGCAATATGAGGTTTGCTAGTACGCCATAAGTGCAATAGAATTGATACGATCGCACCGAATAAAATTCCTTTTTCTACACTGGTTACTAGGACGGCAAGAAATGCTGCTATCCAAGCGATCGCATCAGCTTTATTGTACACCCATAAGCGTTTCAGTGTTGCAATATCCAGAAGATTGCTAACAGCCATGACAATAATTGCTGCCAAACAAGCTTGAGGTAAAAAATAAAACAACGGCGTTAAAAACATCACCGTAAGTGCAACAATTAATGCCGTAATAATTGACGCTAAAGGAGTATTAGCACCAGCAGAAAAGTTAACACCCGATCGACTTACGCCTCCAGCAACTGGATAACCTCCTGTTAAAGCTGCACTCATATTCGCTGCCCCTAAAGCAATAAATTCTTGATTTGCTTCAATTTTTTGCCGTCGCTTACTAGCCAAAAATTTCCCAACTGAATATGCTTCCATGAAACCTACAAAGCTGATCGCAAAAGCAGCAGGTATTAAACTATTAATCCTATTTCCGTCAAGACTAGGAAAGGTTAAAGAGGGTAAGCCTTGCGGAATCTCGCCAACAATTTTTATTCCAGCAATTTGATCGAGGTGGAAAAACCAAACTATTAGCGAACTGGCAACTACTAAGAGAAGTGGCGCACTTTTAGTAATTGGCATGATTGCCAATTCGCTAAATTCTAATTTTTTAAGTTGTTTACCTAACCATTGTGGCAAGTAAATCAACATTAAAATGCTGGCAGTGCCTAAAGTTAGCGTAACCCAATTAATTGCAGTAATTCCTTGAATTAAATAAGTTAATAACTGAAGAAAACTTTCAGTTTGCGGAACCTTTAATCCTAACAAATGTTTAACTTGGCTAAAAGCAATCACGATCGCAGCTGCACTAATAAAACCAGAAATTACCGCTTGGCTGAGAAAGTTCACCAAAAATCCTAACCGAAAAACACCCATTAAAATATCGATCGCACCGATCATTAGTGTCAGCAACAATGCCAATCCTAAATATTCTGTCGTATTTTCAGCTGCTAACGGAGCAATTGCTGCACCAACCATGAGTGAATCTAAGGCTACAGGAGCAACTGAAATCAGACGACTGGTGCCAAGAAACGCATAAACTAATGGAGGCAAAATACTAGCATATAAACCTATTTGTGGCGGTAAACCTGCTAACAAAGCATAAGCCATTGCTTGCGGAATCAAGACAGTACCAACAACAATTCCAGCTGTTAAATCACCAGCTAAATATTTGCGCTGATAGTGTAAACTCCAATCTAAAATCGGAAATATTTTAGTCCAATTATGGAACCATTTTTGTTTTTTCGATCTTGAAATCATTGTCTTTTTTTTTACACTATAATTGCCTTCTAGAGACAGGTTTATAGGCTAAGGAACCTATAATAAACGCCACCAAAAACAAAACCGGATTCCAACTACCTAACACTAAAGCAGTGATACCAGGCCCCGGACAATATCCACAAATTCCCCAACCAATGCCGAAAATAGCAGCACCAATAACTAAAGGTTTGTCGATATCTTTCTTAGTAGGTAAATTAAATGTGTCAGCAAATATTGGGTGAGTCAGACATAATACAAATCGGAAGGCAATTAGTGTTACCGTAACCGCACCACCCAACACAAACAATAATGTTGCATCCCAAGCACCAGCAACATCTAAAAAACCCAGTACGCGATCGCGATCGATCATCTGTGAAAATCCCAATCCCAAACCAAATAGCACTCCTGATAACAAGGCTATTAGCTTCTCTTTCATATACTTAAACGTAGAACATGACGGACAACAAAAACTGTCAGGATGGCAGTAATCATAAAAGTGAGAACTGCTACTAGCGATCGCACAGATAATCGACCTAATCCGCATACTCCATGACCACTAGTGCAACCACTACCCATTCTGGTACCAAAACCAACTAGAAAACCGCCAAGAATCATTGCCCAAGGTAGGAATGTAGACTTGGGTGTTGGTTCAGGAGCTAGTGTATATTCGTAAAATATACCACCCAGTAACATACCCAAGATAAACATCCAACGCCAAATTTCTTGCTTGTTAAAGGCGATTGCGCCATTGACAATTCCACTAATACCAGCAATTCGACCATTAAATGCTAGTAATAGGGTGGCACTTAACCCGATGATAATGCCACCAATTAAAGCATAAATCCAGTTAAAACTAGCCACGATCTAAATCCTTAAGTTTCTGCCATTACCGCGATATTTCCACATTGTTGATTAGCTGGAACAGCTTCAGCAATTTTCTTTGGATTTGGCAAGTTTAAGTTATTCATTTGCTCAATAAAACTTGCCCGATCTTTACCAACAAACCGGGGATTAAATTGCTTTTCTTCACCAATTGTGGAAACTAAATGCCCTCTGTAATCATGACCAGGACAAACTAAGGTTTCATCTGCTAGGGTAAATAGTTTTTGCGTAACGTGGTCGTACATTAAGCCGGGATCTCCGCTTTGAAAATCGGTTCTTCCACAACCGCGAATAAATAGAGAATCTCCTGTCAGCAATATATTTTGATTGACTAAGTAAGAGTTATGGCTATCAGTATGTCCTAAAGTAGCGATCGCCAAAATTTCAATATCACCTATTTTTAATACTTCCCCATCTTTAATAAAGCCGTTAGCACAAGCTGCTTGGGCATTTGCTGGCACTATTCCATCACAACCTGTGATTTCTCGTAGTTTACCCGTTCCCGTAATATGATCGGCATGAATGTGAGTTTCCAAACAATAGCGCAATTTTAACCCTAATTCTTGTATTAGCTTTAAATCTCGTTCGACTTGCTCAATTACCGGATCGACCAAAACTGCTTCTTTGGTGTTTTCATCAGCAATTAAATAAGTATAAGTGCTGGTTTCATTGTCGTATAATTGGCGGAATAGCATAGCTGGAGACTCCTTTTGGGTCTAAAATCGTTGCGTAGCAAATTTATTTTCTGCTTATATTGCTATATAGTAATTTAAGTTTTACAATTTGACAATAGCAATAAAAAACTTTGCAGCGGGGGTAAAGGGATTTACTGAACCTGCGAGAACCTTATTAGCTAGTGATCGTCAACCTTATAACAAAAAAAGACTACTCATGGTAAAATCAACTTCCCAGCATTCTGAAACTTCAGCATTCGCAACACCTATGATTACAAAGAGACTGCTCCACCAAATTGTTTTTATTGGGGGCGGATCTGCTGGACTTACCACCGCCTCTATATTATTGAAAAAAAATAAATCTCTAGATATTGCTATTATTGAGCCATCCCACAAACAATACTACCAACCCGGTTGGACAATGACAGGGGGAGGAGTATTCCAAATTGAAGATACAGTTAGAGATAAAAAAGACTTTATTCCTCGACAAGCGACTTGGATCGCAGATCGAGTAGTGAAACTAGACCCAGATAACAATGCTGTTTTGACTCAAGAGGGTATTTTGGTTGAGTATGATTATTTAATAGTTTGTCCCGGTATCCAGCTGGACTGGCATTTAATTAAAGGGTTGAAAGAAGCGATCGGCAAACATGGTGTTACTAGTAACTATGCTCCTAATTATGCACCTTACACCTGGGAACTACTCAAAAATTTCTCTGGTGGAAATGCTTTATTTACCTTTCCCAAGACTCCTGTTAAATGTGGCGGTGCGCCCCAAAAAATCATGTACATGGCAGATGACACCTTTCGCAGTAAACTCGGAGTTCGTCAGCGCACTAACGTCATGTTTCTTACACCAAGTACTAAAATGTTTGGTGTGCCAGAGTATTCAGCACTATTAGATAAAGTCATTGCTGAAAGAGAAATTGATGTTAAATTTCGGCACAATTTGAAAGAAATTAAAGCGGAAACTAAAGAAGCAGTTTTTGATGTGTTTGATGCTAACGGCACTCTAATGGATGAAGTTACCCACAAGTACCAAATGATTCACGTTGCACCACCACAAAGCGCCCCCGACTTTATTAAACAAAGCCCTTTGGCAGTAGAGAATAGTCCTTATGGTTGGGTGGACGTAGATAAATATTCCCTACAACACAATCGATATCCCAATGTATTTAGTTTAGGAGATGCTTCTTCCCTGCCTACTTCCAAAACAGCAGCTGCAGCACGCAAACAAGCAGTAATTGTAGCCGAAAATTTGTTAGCTTTAATGGACTCAAAACCTTTATTAAGTAAATATGATGGTTATACTTGTTGTCCTTTAATTACTGGCTATGGTAAAACAATCATGGCTGAGTTTAATGGTTATACTAGTACACCTCTTTCTAGCTTTCCCCTTAATCCAATTAAAGAACGTTGGATTATGTGGCAGATGAAAACAACTCTTTTACCTTGGATTTATTGGAATCGAATGCTAAAAGGAGAGCAGTTTGAAGGAGATTATATCAAGTCCATCCAGTGGCAAAATAATCAGCTTTCCTGTCCTTCTGGAGGAGAACCTAATTTAATGCAAAAATTAAATAAAAACGTCAATTGAAATTTTTAGATACGTTGTTGCACTTCAGTGCCTTTCTTTAGCGCTGAAGCGCAACAACTTACTTTTTTGAATGCTTTAGGACTTACGCACTCAGCCAAATTTTCAACGAGATAATCAGCCTTTCAGCCTTATAACCAATGCCCAGAACAACGAGATTTCGTTTCAGTGCGTAAGTCCTAGACTATACAATCGCACCTAGAGTTTGCAGAGTGGCGATCGTTGCTTTCGTTAAACCTTTAACCCCCGTCAGTTTCATACCTTCGTAAAGACGTTTAGCAATTAAGATGCGATCGCATTCTCCCGTACCAGTATTCCAAATCCGCACAGTTTGATCTTGGGAACCACTGGCGATCGCTTTCCCATCAGGACTAAAGGCAACTGAAGAAACCAAATGAGAATGTCCCGTATAAACAGCGATACACTGACCTGATTTGATATCCCAGCGCCGCACTGTTCGATCGTGGGAAGCACTAGCAAGGGTTTGTCCATCAGGACTAAAAGCAACGGAAAACACCCAATTGGTATGTCCGGTAAAGGTTGTGAGGCATACTTCTGTTACCCAGTCCCATAGTTTGACAGTGCGATCGGTACTAGAACTAGCAAGAAGCTTTCCATCAGGGCTAAATGCAACTGAATAAACACGATTTGTATGTCCATCAAGTACCGTAATGCAATCCCCTGAGTGATAATCCCATAATCGAATAGTTTGGTCAGCACTAGCAGTCGCGATTACTTGTCCATCGGGACTAAAGGCAATTCCCATGATTTTATCACTGTGTCCAGTCAGGGTTTTTAAGCATTGCCCTGTCTGCCAGTTCCATACCTTCAAAGTACAATCGGCACTACCGCTGGCAACAGTAAGATCTTCAGGATGAAAAGCAACTGCATACACCCAATCTGCATGACCTTGGAGAATTTGGAAACATTGACCAGTATTGATCTTCCATAGTCTCACAACACAATCAGTACTAGCACTCGCTAAAATTTGTCCGTCTTTACTAAAGGCAAGTCCATAGATAAAGTCGGTATGTCCAGACAAACTGCGGATACAATCACCAGTCTGCCAATCCCACAGTTTTACGGTTTTGTCGTTGCTGCCACTAGCCAAGATCCCCCCTGTGCCCCCCTTAGTAAGGGGGGATGGGGGGATCGGACTAAAACTGACAGGAAGTGCCCAATCTGTGTTGCCATACCAAGATTTTAAACAATGTCCACTTTGGTAATTCCACAATCGGACAGTTTGATCTAAGCTGACACAGGCAATAGTTTGCTCGTCTGGGCTAAAGGCAACGCAACAAACTTCATTAGTTTGTCCATACAATGTTTTGACACAGTTATCGCTATAACAATCCCAGAATTTGACTGTGCGATCGCCACTGCCGCTGACAATTAAATCACCTGTGGGACTAAATGCAATTGAATAGACACTACCTTGATGTCCGGTGTAAGTTCTGAGACATTCTCCTGTCTGATAATCCCAAAGTTTGATACTGCGATCGCTACTAGAACTCGCCAAAACCTCACCATCAGGACTAAAAACTACAGAACGCACCCACCCCGAATGCCCCGTCAGGAGTTTTGACTTTTTAGTTTCGTTTTTTGAATTATCACCTTGTCCCCCTTGCTCCCCCATTCCTATATCCCACAGCCTAATTGTCTGATCTGCCCCAGCGCTAGCAAGGGTTTTACCGTCTGGACTAAAAGCGATAGAACGCACCCAATCTGTATGTCCGGTTAATGTTTGCAAACAATGACCATTGCAGATATCCCAAAGTTTGATTGTGCGATCGCCACTTGCACTTGCCAACCTTTTTCCATCAGGGCTATAAGCAACGGCAAAAACCTCATGTTGATGTCCAATAAATGTTTTAATGCAAACACCATCTTGCACATTCCACAGTTTTACTGTGCAGTCCGCACCACAACTAGCAAGGGTTTTCCCATCTGGACTAAACACTACGAAGCGCACCCAGTTATTATGACCTTGACAAATAACTAGCAATTTGCCCGATTTAACTTCCCAAATCCTGACATTACAATCAGTGTCGCAGGTTGCTAATAACTGACTATCAAAACTGAACGCAACCCATAAAATATTTCCCAAGGTTTCTGTGAAAATACAGCGAGATAAATCTGAGTTACTGAAGTCAACATTGTGTAAAGTAACGCCTTGCAAATAAGCTTGCCAAACAGTTAACCCGGAACAATCAAATCCGGTCAAATCTACACCAGCCTGATGCAGCAAATTAATTGCATTTCCAGCTGCATATCCAGTTTCTTTCGGAGGTTTTCCTTGCAAATTGTTCAGGATTTCACTAAGACAAACAGAAATATTTTCGGGACTTCCTAAAGTTGCGGTTAATTCATCAATAATTGGTTGCAAAATTAAGTTAGCTTGGGTTTCTCGGATATAATCTTTGGCAGTGGCTTTCAGGAGTGCATGATTGATGAAAATTTTATTAGTTGCATAGCTTTCTTCTAAGCTGCTGATTTCTGCACAAACTTGTTCAATTAAATGAGTTGTTACATATTCCATAACAACTGGTTGCTGAGTGAAACTAGCATTGCTTTTTTCGATAATTGAACGCCGTTGTAATGAATTCAAAGATTCCAGAAATTCACGAGGGGGAATAGTTGTGACGAAATCAGCTTGTAACTCTGGTAAAGTGACAGGTTCTCGATCGATCGCCAACCAATACATAATGGCGCGTTCTAAATCAGTTAATCTGTGGAATTGTTGCGCTAATAAGTCACGAATATCATCAAATAAAAACGCACTTTGTTGAGTTGTTTCTAAAAAATAAGAAATATTATCGTCAAAATAATCGTGAATAGAAGAAGCCACAATTTTGAGCGCCAGTGGATTTCCCGCATAACGTGAAATTAATGTTTCCCATTCTGTATCCGTTGCCGTAAATGTTCCTTTAACGTTGAATAAATTGCGCCCAACGCCTTCAGGTAAACCGCTTAATTGCAGCGATCGCACTGGCAAACTTTCCCCTTCAAATTTAGCTAATCCCTGTGGTTTTTCACGAGATGTTAAAATTAAACAACTTTGGTGCGATGTTTCCGCAATTGAACGCAAAAGTTGTCCATAACCTTCGTATCCAGTACGATAACGCCCCGTGCGATCGCCCGCTTGTAAAATCGATTCGGCATTATCTAAAATCAGCAAACAGCGTGAAGTTCGTAAATAATGGAGTAATCTGGTAATTCTTCCTTCTAAATTCGATGGTAAATTAATTTCTTGTTCCTGGGAAAGAAACTGAATAATTTCTGTTAAAATTTCTTCCACAGTGGGAGCATTACGGAGCGATCGCCAAATCACATAATCAATGTTAAATTTTGAATACTCCTCTACTTCCCTACTCTCAACAATTTCTCTAGCCAACTTCACCGATAACGCCGTTTTCCCAATTCCACCCATTCCCAACAACGTCACCAAACGGCAATTTTCCTCAACCACCCACTGCCTAACCGTATTCAACTCTACCTCACGACCATAAAACACCGAAACATCAGGCGCATCACCCCAATTCTGAAGCGTTCCATTGACCGATCTTCCTTCCTCCCCTCTGCTCCCCTGCTCCCTTGCTCCCCTTCTGCAACTTCCTCCCAGTTCAACCCAAGTACTTGACAATACGCTTTGAACGCCTCTGCATTGATGGGGTATTTCCCAGCTAAGAAGCGTTTCCAAGTTCCCTCTGAGATGCCAACGGCAAGAACTCCATCCTCTGCCCAAAAAGCGCCTAAAATTGCGCTGGCAGTCTCAATCCAACGGAAATCGCTAACAGCCCAACCTTTTTCGCTTCTAGCTTTTTTTATGTATGCAAGACCTTGTTGTGAAGCTTTGAGTGTTACCACAATCTTTTTCCACCAACTGTGTCTAATTGTTACGAAAGATAGAGTTTAGATTTTTTTATGTTTAAACTAATTTGCCAGATTTTCTGTTGATGTGCAATACCATATTTAAGGTTTAATAAACAAGATCGATTTCATTCAAGTTAAAGTGATCCATTACTGATCTTGATATCAGTGATAATATTAACCAGTATTTAAGCTGATGACCCTTAAACATAGAAAGATGAAAAGCTAATGATGAAGCTATATCATACTGATTTGTCAGGAAATTGTCACAAAGTTAGGTTATTGCTTTCATTGCTACAAATAGAGCATGAACGAGTATTAATTGATTTCGCAGGTGGTGAACATAAATCTGCTGACTTTCTCAAGCTCAATCCTCTTGGGCAGGTTCCTGTTTTAATCGATGGAGGCACTTTAATTCGAGATTCCCAAGCTATTCTGGTTTATCTAACACGCAAATATGAACGGGAAAATTGGCTACCACTAGAAGCCAAGTCAATGGCAAAAGTAATGCAGTGGTTGTCATTTGCAGCTAACGAAATCAATACTAGCTTATTTATTGCCCGACTTCATTTTCGCTTTGGCATGGATTTTGATTGGGAAACGGCGCAACAAAAGGGTAAACAAGTGCTGCAAATCATAGATACTCATCTAAAAGAGCGAAATTGGTTGGAGTGCAATTCTGCTACCATTGCAGATATCGCCTGTTATCCTTATGTAGGACTGGCTCCCGAAGGTAAAATTGCTTTAGAGCCTTACCCAAATGTAATTGCTTGGATCGATCGCATTAAACAATTACCTGGTTACGAAGCTATGCCTGGGCTCTAGAATAAAGAGGAAAGTTTTGTGTTTTGAGTTACGGAAATCTCATCTAGTTTTAATATTTTGTTTGTAATGTAGTAAGTAGCAAATAATTAATTAATGTAATGATGCCTTTTCATTCTGGAGAAATTGCTGTTCAAACTCGTGCAGGTGTGCGAGAAGACGCGGAACGGATTGGACAAGTGATTTGTAATACAGTTAAGCCTGCTGCTTTGAGTTTTCTTAGTGTTCAGCAAATGGCGATCGCCAGTACGATCGCATCAAATAGCACTATTTGGGCATCTTTACTAACGGGAATACCTGGATTTATTCAAGTATTAAATGAGCAAACAATAGAAATCGAACATACTTCTAATTGTACAGATATTCTGCACCAAAACTTAGAAATAAATGGTGAAATTGGCTTATTAATTATAGACTTATCCAACCGGAAGCGGTTGAGATTGAATGGCAATGTAACAATACGGCAACCAGAGAAACTGCAAATTCAAATTCAGCAAGCATTTTTCAACTGTCCAAAATATATTCAAACTCGCTATTTAGAAACTAGTGCGATCGCAGAATTGCCACCTCCAGAAATTCACCAAAGAAATGCTTTAAATTCAGCAGATGAAACTTGGATTAATCAAGCAGATACCTTTTTTATTGCCACTGCTAATTCTACACAAGGGGCTGATGCTTCTCATCGAGGAGGCTACCCAGGTTTTGTTCAGGTTATTAATTCCCAAACTTTACTTTTTCCAGATTATGCAGGTAATAATATGTTCCAAACTCTAGGAAATTTAGCCCAAAATCCGCAAGCTGGTTTACTATTTATTGATTTTGAGCAAGGGCATACATTACAATTAACTGGACAAGCAGTAATTCTGTGGGATACAGAACTACTTTCTGCTTTTCCAGGCGCACAAAGGCTGATCGAATTTACCATTTCTCAGTTAATCGAAACGCGAAATGCCACACCTTTACGCTGGGAATTTGGAGAATATTCTCCAGCAAATCCAACATCGGGAGAAAGTAGAAAGAGAGAAGACTTGTAAAAAATTTTAATCTTTTTAAAGTATGGACATTTCTATTTTTTATTCCAATTCTCTGTAAAGAAGAAGGGCATTTTAATATTTAGATTACAACAAAAGTATGGTTCTGAAATTATATCATGCCTAGTCGATTACCCATCCTGTAGAGATTACCCATCCTGTAGAGACGTTATATATAACGTCTCTACAGGGGCGTGGGAAAAAGATATTATTGCCGATCAACCGGACATGATATTAGCGAATTGTAACTTGTAATTGATAGTTTGCGTTACCGCTATCTTTACCAATGAGAATTAGATAATCACCACTAACAGGAAATCTGAGAATGTCGTCTATGTCTGGAATTAGTTGTTGATTATTTGGAGTGACGATCGCATTCACTACTGCATTATTTGCAGTAGAAGTAATGTCAAGAAGTAATTGTTGTCTGGCTCTGGCGTTAACAACATACACATCAAAATCTTCACGCACCGCAGCATTATTCACAATGGCTGAAGTAGTAGTAGACGCAAAAATTACCCGGTACGATCGCACATTAAAATTAGCTGGAGGAGACAAATCATCAGGTAGAGAAATGCGGATTAGAGATGCCCAAGTTTGTGGCCCAACTACACCATCGATCGCTAACGTAAATACTTCTTGAAAACGTCTCACAGCGCGTTCTGTATTTACACCAAAAATGCCATCCACAACTAGCGCAGGTAATCCAACACCGGGAATATTTCTTGTTGCATTGAGACGCTGTTGCAGCAGGGAAACATCTTCTCCTGTGCTACCCCGACGCAGAACAGACAAAGAACGAAAGGAAGCGGAAGTTGCTACTTGCATAAGAAATTACCTCATTTAAAGTTTATCGAATCATTACTGACATTCGTTATATCTTCGTGGTGCTAAGTTTTTATCTCAAACTTGGTTTAATTCACACATCAAAAATATCGCCTGTCTATTCCTGTTGTAGTTTTCATAGTTGATGAGCGTCGATACAGAAAAG
Source organism: Floridaenema aerugineum BLCC-F46 (assembly GCF_041929345.1). Lineage (NCBI taxonomy): Bacteria > Bacillati > Cyanobacteriota > Cyanophyceae > Aerosakkonematales > Aerosakkonemataceae > Floridanema > Floridanema aerugineum. The sequence goes on along the minus strand of NZ_JBHFNQ010000066.1, from coordinate 34,298 downwards.
TTAAGTAAGTTAGAAATTGATTTATAGAAACTTCAAAATCAATGAAGTTATGATTTGCAAAAAAATCCTTAACTTTTCTGTATCGACATTTACTGGCTCAAATTCTAGAACAGTAATAATGTTTCTTCTAGAGCTTTATGAATTTGCTTAAGCAACTACTCAACTCATTTTGGAAACCGCTTGTACTAGCTACCATTACCGGATTAATCAGTGGAATTACTACTACAGGATTAATTGCTGTCATCAGCGGAAAAATTATTAACCCAACATTTACACTTCAGTTAACTGGATTTTTTTTTGGTCTTTGCTTTTTTAAATTAACGACTGGCATTATTTCCAGAGTTTTATTAATCAGACTTTCCCAAAAAATAGTTTTAGATCTCCGCATGATGTTAAGTCGCCAAATTTTAGCATCTCCACTATTTCATTTAGAATATTTAGGAAACCATCGGATATTAGCATCTTTGATTGATGACATTGAGACGCTGGCAAAAGCTGCTCAGGTTTTGCCAGCTTTTTGTGGTGATATTGCGATCGTTACCAGTTGCTTACTATATCTGGCTTGGTTATCTCCAATCCTATTTATCATCATATTGTCTTCTATCTCGATCGGTATTTTTAGCTATCAGGTTATAAGTAATCGAGCATTCCGTTATTTAAAACAAGCAAGAAGCCAGCAGGATAAACTATTCAAGTATGTTAATACTTTGACAGCAGGAATCAAAGAACTTAAGTTGAATCAACAACGCCGTCAAAACTTTTTAATAGATGGGCTTTATGATACAGCACAAAATTATCGACGGCATAACATTAATAGCATGACCATTTTTGCGGTAGCAGCTACTTGGGGGCATATTTTATTTTTTCTAGTAGTTGGTATTGTTCTTTTTGGATTACCTTTAATCTCAAGTATTCAACCTGCCATTTTATCGAGTTATGCCATTACTATCATTTATCTAATCAGTCCTCTTGATTATATGATGAGTGTGTTGCCAATGATAAGTGGTGCGATCGTCGCTTTGCAAACAATAGAAGCACTGCAATTATCTTTAGCAAGTTCGCCTCAAGAAACGCTATTAAATTTTGAATTTGAATCTGCTTTAACCTGTCAATCTCTACAACTATCGGGTGTAACTCATACTTACTACCATGAACCAGAGGATCGTGCTTTTAAGTTAGGTGAAATAAATCTTACCTTGTTTGCTGGAGAAATTACTTTTATTGCTGGTGGTAATGGTAGTGGTAAGTCTACATTAGTGAAAATTTTAGCAGGTTTATACTTTCCCGAAGTAGGGGAGATTTTTCTAGATAATCAAAGAATTACTTCGGAAATGAGAGAGTGGTATCGTCAACATTTTTCGGTTATATTTTCAGATTTTTACTTGTTTGAAACTCTCTTGAAGGGAAAGACCACAGCAACAGATAAAAAAGCTGATGATTATTTAATAAAGCTGCAATTAGACAAGAAAGTAAGGTTCAGAAATAACGAATTTTCTACTAATGTTTTATCCCAAGGAGAACGGAAACGTTTAGCTTTACTGAATGCTTATTTGGAGGATAAAGCAATTTTTATCTTTGATGAATGGGCATCGGATCAAGACCCAATTTTCAAAAATATATTTTATACGCAATTATTACCAGAGTTAAAAGCAAGAGGAAAAATAGTCATAGCTATTACCCATGATGACCAGTATTTTCATACTTGCGATCGCCTAATTAAACTGGACTACGGAAAAGTTGTCTATGACAGCATGAATAGTGTATCTGCTCTTTCTTTTACATAGATTACGACTAATAAATGGGAGGTAATATATGGCAAGTCAATTCGATGTTGTGGTCATTGGTGCTGGGTTTTGCGGTGTAACTTTGGCAGCTAGTTTAAAACAATTTGGTATTGAGCGATTTGTGGTTATTGAAAAGGGGGATTCTGTAGGTACAATTTGGAAAAATGCTTACGATCGCCTCACACTTCATACCCCTTATCTTGCCTTACCATTTTTTGAGCCAGAAAAAAGATATTCAATTTTTAAAACCAAAGCTGAAGTCATTAGTTACCTTACAGACTATGCTAACCATTTCCAGATTAATTCCCATATTCGGTTTAATGAAGAAGTTCAAACGATCGCTAAAGTCAATCATTTAGCAAATTCAGAATTTAACTGGGAAATTCGCACAAACAAAGAGATTTTACAATGCAAAGTTCTCGCCGTTTGTACTGGATGGAATAACAAACCAGTTATTCCTAAGTTCTCTGGACAAGATCACTATTCTGGACAAATTATACATAGCTCGCAGTATAAGAATGGAACTTCCTACCGAGGTCAGCGAGTTCTAGTTGTGGGATCGGGAAATTCCGCCGCAGAAATTGCTCTTGATTTGTATGAACATGATGCAGCAAATGTTGATATGTTAATTCGCGGAAAACGTTGGGTTTTTCCCCTGTATCCACGCCTTCAAGTACTACAATACTGGTTGTTTAAGGCAATTAATTCTATACAAAAATGGTTCAATCCATCAAAAAGAAAGCTTGAGCCAATGGTTAAGATTGAAAAGATATTAACCTTTTCTCCTGAAGAACTCAAACAAGCAATTGATGCAACAGATCGCTGGATTAAACGTTTTGCAGCTGATTTAAGTAAATTTTCCATTTATCCAGAAGATATAGGAGCAATGGATTTGGAAACCAATCAAGCAAGGGTTGCTTGGGTCGATCGCGGAACTATCAAACAAATCAAAAATGGGAATATTCGGGTAATTCCTAGTAGTATTAAAATGCTTAATTATCGAAGTGCTTGTTTTGAAAATGGCGAAACAAATTGCTATGATGCCATTATTTTAGCAACAGGATTTCGACCAAGTATTCACACCATTCTAGACCAAGCAGATTTGTATCTCGATGCAGACGATCGCTATCTACCCAAAACTGATGGAAAATGTCGATCGCTAGTCGAGCCAACTTTATATTTTGTTGGGTTTGAAAAGACTTTGTGGCGATCGTCTACCTACGGTCATTATGGCTGGCTCACAGGCAAAAGAATCACCGCACAACTCGCAAATCAACCCATACCTTCAAAACCTGAACTTACCTTCTACAAAACTGAACTCCCAAATTTTCACCAGTTCTCAACTCCTTAACTTTTCTGTATCGACCTCAAGATTAGCTCATTCTATAAATGAGACATCATCAATTTTCAATTCAAGGAGTTCATCCCATGAACAAGCAAACAATTTCTTTGAGCAAAACTCGCTTTAATCGCATTCTCACACTTGCTTTACCAATTGGTGTTCTGCTCCTCTCACAGGCTTGTGCTCCTCGTCGCTCTAGTGTGGAAGCAACGAAATCTAATTCTGTAGCTGCATCGGAAATGGCATCATCTGTAGAAAACCATAGCTTCAACAAATAACGTTTTGATATCTCCAAAAAGGAAATCAACATCAATTCGTTATCAAGTTGTTAATCTTAACTTAATGGGTAATGGAAGTTTGATTTAGCTACCTATCCATTACCCTTTCCAAAACTGAACTTGTATAACAGAATTAGCGATCGCACCCGTTGGCAACCGCATTAGCAAACAATTGCGATCGCACCAGCTTTTTCCAACCCCCTAACCCGATCTTCTTCTGGAACTGTGCAGCCCACTGCAACTGCTATTCCAGGGAATTTTTCATCTGCAATTTTAACTCACAACCATGCAAGTAAATTAGGAGAACCTCAAATGGCAACGTTTACAGTTACTAGATACGACGATGTTGTTGACCTCAATGATAATCAGTTGAGTTTGCGGGAAGCTGTCAATCAGGCGATGACTTCCCCCGAAGATGACATAATTTATGTGAACCAAATTGCACGACTTAACCAGCCAATTGTCATTAACTCCAATTCAGGAGGAATCATCTTTCAAGGCAATGGTACTAACACCAGTGGCTTCAGTGGGCAAGATCGCACCCAAATTGTTTTTGTAAATCAGGCAACCGTTAGCTTCTTCAACTTAGGGTTTTACAACGGTTATATCTACGGTGGCGATGGACAAAAGGGCGGTGGCGGCGGTTTAGGGGCTGGTGCTGCCATATTTATAAATCGTGGTAATGTTACCGCCGATAGAGTGGCATTTGTTGCCAATCGAGTAGTGGGAGGCAACGGTGGTGGTATCCTCCGGGATGGCGGAGATGGAGGAGGTGATTATAGGAATGGTACGCCTGGTTTTGCTGGTGGTGCTGGAGGCAGATCTCTGTTTGGCAGCGCCGCTAGCACTGCTGGCATCAGAGGTGAAGGCGGGAACTACAACCACTCCAGTGCATTTGCTAATGGCGGCAACGGGGGCAATGGGGGCAATGGCAATTTTGGTGTGGGCGGTGCTAGCGGCGGTGGCGGCGGTGGCGGCGAAGGCGGGGCAGGTCCTATATTTGCCCCTGGTAATGGGGGTAATGGAGGCAATGGCGGCGCAGGAGGCTTTGGTGCTGGCGGCGGCGGTGGTGGTGGGGCTGGTGGGGCTGGCGGCAATACTCTAGGCGGTGCTGGAAGTTACTACGGTTATGGTGGTCGAGGCGGTGCTGGGGGTGCCTTTGCAGGTAATGGAGGTAATGCTGTCAACCCTGGCGGTAATTATGCTCCACCAACAGTTGGAGGTGGAGGTAATTATGGTGGCTCCGGCGGCAGTGGTGGTGGGGGTGCTGGTTTGGGTGGTGCTGTGTTTGTGAGAGAGGGCGGATTCTTTACGGTGACAAACACTGACTTTATCAGTAATTCTGCTACTGGCGCGAATGGTGTTCCTTACTATTCCTACCCAGGACAGGGGCGGGGTGGTGCTATCTTCGTCCAGTCTGGTGGCACTTTAACTCATGCTGGTGTAACGTTTCTCAACAACACCGCATCAACCGGAGATGCCAATACCAATGTCTGGCCAGTCAAAGTCAATCGAGGTGATGGCACAGTTTTAGTTGAAGACTTTACCGGAGTTGGCAAGGGCAGCAATCCGTCTGAAGAGATACTGTCTACCTTTGATGAATTGGTGTTTAAGGGAGCCGATTTAATAGCTAAAAATTTGCTGCTGACTCAAGTTGGTGCTGATTTGGAAGTCAGTTTTGAAGGAGTTGATGATACCAAAGTCATCCTGAAAGATTTTGCGCTGGAAAATCTAGACAACTTACCGATTCCCGGTGGACAGCACGGACAGGTTGGCAATATTGTATTTGATGGCGATGCCCAACTTCAGGACAGTATCGATGTTTTTGATGCCGATTCTACCCAAGACCAGATTTGGAATCGTAACACGACTACTTTCCTCAATGAGCTCGATAATGATGTGCGTGGCTTTGCAAACTCCAACGACATAATTAATGGTCAAGGCGGTAATGACACCATTCGGGCATTAAGTGGTGATGATATTGTGCGGGGTGGTGATGGTGATGACATCCTCTATGGTGGAGTTGGTGCCGACATCTTGATTGGTAATTCAGGCGATGACAACCTCTATCTAGGGGGTAATCAGGATGTGGATAAGGTTATCTACCGCAATGGTGATGGTAGCGATGTGATTCACCAGTTTAATCTGCGTGATGGCGATTTACTTCAGTTTGAAGGGATTGAGGCGATCGATCTAGTGGTTAATGGCAATAGCACTTTCTTGCGCCTCAGTGATGGAATCGAAGGTAATAGCGAGTTTGGTTCTGGTCAAATCCTTGCCGAATTGCGCGGCGTGACTGAATTTACAAAAGACAACATTGGTCTAAATCTAGCTACTGCCAATACTGCTCAATTTTTGTTTGCATAGTTCTCAAACCATTTCACTTTAGGAAGTTGGGGGCAAAGATCCCCCTGTACTCACATCTTGTACCTATAAAAGTTAAGTTGAAAATTAAGGTACTATGCGCTTCTTTAAATACTTAACTTTTCTGTATCGACCGCAGAGGTTTCAAATCCTATAAATGGAGGAGTAAACCAAATGTTTTACAAGGAGCCGTCAATCATGCAACTAATTTATCGCGGTCATACCTACAATTACACTCCCGCTGCTCCTAAAGCTTATGTCAAACCTCGCGCTTTAAATTAACTGTGAGAGTTATTTCTGCCGCACTAACAATATAACTTTCGTTTTTCAATTGGATCAATAAATCATTCAAACACAACAAATACTTTTTGGAGGAACCACTATGCAACTCGTAAATCGCGGTGTTAGCTATTCTGATACATCTTCATTATCACAAAATAATACCCAGCTTTGCTATCGGGGTGCTAAATATTTCCCTACGATTTCATCACCCCGACACAATATCGAACTTTCTTATCGAGGTAATAAATATTGTTCTGTAGGTTCTCCAGCGAGCAAACCAGTAGCAAGCCAAAAACTCTCCTATCGCGGTACTACCTATTATCGTGGAGAGTCAATTAACACTTTAAATTAGTCGCTGCCAAGTAATAAATTGCTTTTGATGAGAGTGGAAGCGATCGCTCTAGCTCAAGAATTGGAGCGATCGCTTTTTACTAAGGAAAAAAATCCTCATTATATACAATTAACTAAGTGCAGTGTCACAGAAATAACTATTCAAATTTTCTACAGGGTGTATGCAACTTTTAGATTAGCTAATTGCTACTGGGTGTAACCTACAATCAGATATTAGCTTAATGCTTGCTCAACTCTGTTATAAGTATTATGATCCAAACAAATATTTACATTTTATTCAGCGCAATCGTAGGCAAACGAGTCCGATCCACTGATAAAGTAAACAACATCACTCATTCTCAATCACTTTCATTGAAACCTCATCTCTTTGATTCTTACAAAACTCGGCTTTCACGGCGAATCGCTCTCTCTGTCTTTGCCAGTTTTATAGTAATTGAGGGAATAGTTTTTATTCCTTCGGTAATCCAAAAGAGTCAGGAACTAGAAAATCAACTTAAAGAGGTAACATCAGCAAAGATTGAGTGGATTGTTCGCACTTATCCAAATGCCTCTTCAGAGGAGTTACTAACTCATATCCAAGCACTTCAAAATAAACCCATGTTAAAGAATTTGTTGGGAGGTGTGTTATATCGAGCTTCAGATGGTAAAGAGTTAGGCAAGTTTGGCGAACAACCTAGTTTATCGTGGGAAATGGTTAGCCAACAACAAATGCGACAAAGATGGTTTAAATTTGAGCGCCGCTACGATGCTGTTTGGTTCCCAAAAGAAATGGGAAATGATTATCTTTTGATTATTCGTCACGATGCACTCTCAATTCAACAAGAACTTTATGTCTATGTGGCTAGAGTTGTGGGAATTGTGTTACTAATCTCTGCGTTTATTACCTTTGTAACAATGAGTGTGGTGCAATCTGTAGTGATTGTACCGATTTTAAAACTCCGAGATAGTTTGATGGCAGCTTCGATCGCTCTACAACAAGATCGGATTAATCCGAAATCTTATTTAATGGCGGTAAATCGTCAGGATGAATTGGGAGAAGTGATCGCTGCTTTCAATGATTCATTTTTGCGAAATTATGAAGAGATGAGTCGCCGCAAACAGGCGGAAGCAGAAGCTCAAATGGAACGAGAAAAAGCAGAAAAGTTGCTGTTAAATATTTTACCAGAACCGATCGCCCAAGAATTAAAACAAGGTCGCCGTAGTATTTGTGATGGCTTTGCCGAAGTGAGTGTTTTGTTTGCTGATATTGTTGGATTTACAACTCTTTCAACCCTAATTTCTCCCAATGAATTAGTCGCTTTATTAAATCAAATTTTCTCTACTTTTGATGATTTGAGCGATCGCTATGGATTAGAAAAAATTAAAACAATCGGCGATAATTACATGGTAGCTGGAGGTTTACCGATTCCTCGCCCCGATCATGCGGAAGCGATCGCTCAAATGGCTTTAGATATGCTCGATGCGATCGCCAAAATTGACTTTCAAGTTGAAGGCATGGAACCCCTCAGCTTGCGAATTGGCATTAATACTGGGCCTGTTATTGCTGGGGTAATTGGTAGTAAAAAATTTATCTACGATTTGTGGGGAGATGCCGTCAATACCGCCAGCCGGATGGAATCTCATAGTTTACCCGGTTGTATTCAGGTAACAGAAGCAACTTATCAATGTTTGAAGGACAAATTCTTATTTGAAAAACGAGGTAAACTCACAGTTAAGGGAAAGGGAGAAATGGTTACTTACTGGCTCAAAGGACGACACCCGTAAGCTTTAATCATTATTACATAAAAATGATTTTGTCAAGGTCAATTTTGCCGATGACTGACCGATCCACACTGATCTTTGCAGATCAATTTTAATGGGACAAACTGAGAATCAAATGGGGATAAGATAAATCCTTCCTGAAGATTGCAAACTAGAAAATTGAGAGTGTAACTGTGATGGTATTACAAAGCGTAGAGCCGATCAAGAAAATGAATGCAGAGAGTTTAATTCCTTTTGAAATCGCGCTCAAGATTGCTGATACAGCCGTATTTGCTCAAACAGCCAGACATTTAAAAAATATTGAAGTGGCTGTTTTGCGAGGAGCTTTACAGGGACAGAAATACGATCAGATTGCAGAGGAATATAGCTATGCTCCTGAGTATATCAAGCATGATGTTGGGCCTAAGTTGTGGCAAATCCTTTCCTCTAGCTTAGGTGAGAAAGTTAGTAAAACGAACTTGATGGCAGTTTTAGCGCAACGGGCAGATTGGGTAAGGCAAGGTGTGCAGAATTGGGGGAGGATAGAGGAGAAAATTGTTCAGGAAGGAAGCAAGGAAGCAGAAACGATTCAGGAGGAGGGGAAAAATCTCGAATCTTTTAACCTTGCAGCCTGTAGAACTATTCATCTAAAATCCTTAGAGCTTCCTGTTGGGGTGCTACCATTGGACTCTGCACTCTATGTGGAACGTCCTCCGGTTGAGGCTCTCTGCTATGAAGCAGTAATGAGATCGGGTACACTCATTCGGATTTATGCACCCAGTCAGATGGGAAAAACCTCTTTGATGATCCGCATTTTGGCTTATGCAAAACAACAGGATGCTAATGTGCAGACAGTAGCATTAAATTTGCAGAAAACCGAAAAGACTATTTTTACAAATAGCGATCGCTTTTTGCGCTGGTTTTGTGCCGCAATTACCCGAAAACTTCAGTTACCATATCAGATTGATCGATACTGGAATGATACATTCAACAGCCAAGAAAACTGCACAAGCTATTTTGAAAACTGCATATTACCAGAAATCAACGGAGTTTTAGTTTTGGCATTAGATCAAGTAGATGAGATCTCTCGTCACCCGCAAATAGCTGATGATTTCTTTCCATTATTAAGATCTTGGTATGAAAGCAGCGGGAATCCACAATGGAAAAATTTGCGGTTGCTCCTTGTCCATTCTTCAGAAGATTTTATACTTTCAGATATCAATAAATCACTTTTGAATGTAGGATTGAGCGTTTGAGTAGCAATCGTACAGAAACTTACGCTAAGCCAGTATTTAATCTTCTGTTTCTGTTGTGGACTCAGTTTTAGATAAATCTTCCTTGATCTTTTTACTGTATTTCCTGAGTCCGTGCTTTCTACAGGAGAAGATGTGAAGGATTGAGAGTAAATCTTGGGTAAGTTCGGATTCTGGGCAGTGTACAGTTTGGTCGAGAACCACGATTTCTCCACCGTTTTGCTTGACCATGTACTCGATAAGTTCAAAACCTTCTACTTGTTGATAGCCTTCTACGGTTGTTCCTAGTAAATTCAGTATAGTGCTTAATGGGGACTTGATAACCTGAACTACTTTTTTAACAGAGATTTCCTAACATATTTTACCTCTGTCTTTATTTAAAATAGTTTCAGCTTAATTTTAAATTTTGTAACCTTTGTCCACTAACCTTTTCAGCCGTTTTACCCTCACCACCTTTACCCTCCTATAAGCCAAATTAATCACACCATCTACGGAAGAACCAATTAACTAGACCTTTCCTTATTGATCACAATTTGGTACTTTTTTTTCTACAAGGGGTCTGTTTTCAATAAGCAATGATTTTTTTGACCGGAGTTGTGCCGCGAAACAATTTGTCTATATTGGTTTAGGGGCGCTTGTTGCCCCTGAAGCCACCCTCCCCTTCAATTAGAGTCTTGAGTGCTGTAAAGAAGTCGCAGCGCTCGCCCGAAAGCAGCACTCGTAAGTTATAATGAAAAAAATCGCTATTGATTGCGTTTTGAGTACTATTTAGCTATATGATAAAGTAAAAATATTATAACTTGTGTAAGCTCAACAACTAATTTGTATGACCAAAACATCTTTAAAGGAGTTACCTTTACCAACACAGCCTTCTGAAGAATCTAGAACTTCCCAGATGTCTCCAGCTGTGTTGGCGTATATAGCTGAATTTTTTAAAGTTTTATCAGAAGTCAGCCGATTACAAATTGTTTGCTGTCTCAAATCTGGAGCGAAAAACGTTACTCAGATTATAGAGGAAACTAACTTGGGGCAAGCTAATGTGTCCAAGCATTTAAAGCTGTTGGCTCAAGCAGGAATTGTAGCTCGTACTCAGGTTGGAGTGAGCGTTTATTACGAAATTGCCAATCCTTTTCTATTTGAACTATGTGATTTAGTATGTGAGTCTCTACTGTCCCAACTAGAAAAGCAAAACCAGCAACTAAAACAATTTAAAGTTTTGTAATAAATAATTTAGTGCAATTCAATTATATAGCGTTTTTCTGTTGGATAGGCTATACAAACTTTCTCTAAAGTAAAGTTTTTGGTATTCAAAAAAAACCTTACCCAATTGAGGATGGTAGATTGCTACCATGCTTGCCATCACGCAGAAGGAGGAAATAAAAAATATGGCGAAAGTGATTGTGATTGGCGGGGGGCTAGGGGGACTTCCTACTGCTTACGAACTGCGACATCTGCTGCCAAAAGAGCATCAGGTGACATTAATTTGTGATCGCCCCCTATTTACTTTTGTTCCTGGGTTGATCCGAGTGGCACTCAACCTTAACAAGCTAGAAAATATCCAATTAGATTTGGCTAAATTAACCAAGCGGTATGGAATTAAATGGATATTAGGAAAAGTTACAGATTTTAACCCGGAAACTAAACAAATTACAGTTGATGAAAATCAGATAGTTGACTATGATTATGTAGCGATCGCCACAGGTGCTTCATTTGCTTTTGATGCGGTACGAGGACTAGGGCCAGAAGCAGGTTATACACACTCAGTCTGCACGCCAAATCATGCTTTAGAGGCACGAACAGCTTGGCTAAAATTCTTAGACAATCCTGGCCATTTGGTGGTAGGAGCAATGGCAGGGGTTAGTTGTTTTGGGCCAGCTTACGAGTTTTTGTTAATGGCAGAAAGGGAATTGCGACGCAGAGGTTTGCGGGATAAAGTATCGATTACTTTTATCACACCAGAACCTTATCTGGGACACTTAGGTTTAGATGGTTTAAGTAACTCTAGAGAGTTAACTGAAACTTTAGTAAAAAAAAGAGGAATTGAAATAGCAACTAACGCTGAAATTATTTTTGTTGATGCCGAGACGATCGGATTAGCTGACGGGCCTAAAATTCCGTTTAAATATGCCATGATTTTGCCAGCTTTTCGAGGAGTAAAGTTTATCGAAAAAGTACCTAGTTTGGCTAATGAAAAAGGATTTATTCCCATATTACCTACTTACGAACATCGGCAATTTTCTTCAGTTTATGCTCTTGGAGTGAGTGTAGCATTGCCGGAAACTAAACAAGATTGTGGGTTAGGATTACCGAAAACTGGACAAATGACAGAAGCAATGGGATTAGCAGTAAAACATAATATTGGTGTGAGGTTAGGTGTGATCGCAGACAATTTAAAAACTCCTACTTTGGAAGCAATTTGTTTGGCTGAATTTGGCAACACAGGTATTATATATGTTGCAGCACCCGTATTACCAGATGCACAAACAGGTAAACGACGTTATGCCTATGCTTTGCAAGGATATTGGGTGAACTGGGTAAAAGCAGGATTTGAGCAGTATTTTCTGCTAAAAATGAAATTAGGATGGGGCTTGCCTTGGTTTGAAATTTTAGGCTTACGAATTTTATTCGGATTATCACTGCTGAAAAATTGTGATGGAGTTCAAGAAAAGGCAGTGAATAAAAGTTGATATAGGAAAAAATCTTCACTTTCAACTAATTAATCACTGCTATTTGACACTTGTTCAAAGTCCTAGTTTTGTTAAAATAGATTTGGGGGAAACAATATGCTTATTAATTCCCAGTTTACTTGGTTTAATTCCTAAAGCCAAGCCGATAATTTCTGTGATATAGAGAATTGGCAGATTGTAAGAAACATTGTACTTATTCTCAATATCTGGTTGCCTTAGTTCCAGGTTAGTTGCACACAACGGACAAGCCAAAACAATACAATCTGCACCTAGAGATTTTGCTTCATCTAATAGGTTCTTAGTTAAATCAAAAGCTACATCTTGCTTCGCTACCAGAATTGGGCCACCACAGCATTTTGTTTTTGACCGAAAATCAACAACTTCCGCTCCACAAATTTGAGATAATTTATCCATTGACATCGGAAAAACAGGAGAATCCCAACCTGTAATATCTGCTGGTTTAGTCAACAAACAACCATAGTAACAAGCAACTTTCAAACCTCTAAGAGGTTTTTTAATTCGGGTAGCGATATCTACATCATTAGCCAAAACATCAACTACATTTCTAACTCTAATATTGTAGTCAGAAACCGCTATTCCCATCTCGGAAAGAATTGCAGTAATTCGCTGTTTTTCTGTTTCGTTTTCTAATGCTTTTACTGCTCTAGCTGATTTATTATAGCAACCGGAACAAGATGCTAAAAGATCGAGATTTTGCTTTTGTGCTAAGGCGACATTTCTAGCAGCTAAAGCCATACCAACATCGTGAGAAACCCCAGCTGCCACCGAACCTCCACAACAAGACCAATCCTCTAGTTCCCTGAGTTCAATTGCCAGTTCTTCCATTACCACTTTTGTTGAAATATCGAATTCTTTAGCAGTGGTATGAAGGCTACATCCCGGATAATAAGAATATTTCATTTTTTACCTGCCTTTTTTAATGCTTCGCTAAATTTTTGGGGTTCTTTGACTTTGGCAGGAAAGGGCGACATCTTGCCTTTAAGAGCTAATTTAATTCCCAATTCTGCTTGTTCGAGCATGGCTTGTAAACCGCCGTATTTCTGCATTAATTCTGGTTCAAAGAGGATGCCTCGTTTCTGAACTAATTCGACAAATATTTGGTTGAATCTAGTAGAATCGTTTTCGATTCCTTGGCGAATTGCGATCGCCTTAACTGCTTCAATCACATCGGAAGGACGCACCCCACGCGGACACCGAGAAGTACAGGTGTAACAAGAAGTACATAACCACAAAGAGTTACTTTTAATTACCTTTTCCCATTCGCCTCTTTGTACCATTAAAACTAGGGTTCTAGGTGACATATCCATCCGGTCAATATTGGTACAGCCACCGCTACAAGTACCGCACTGCATACAACTTGCGATCGCCGCACCTTCGCCACCTTCTGCAATTACTTTATCAAGAAACTCTCGATTCATTTTATCACCATCAAGTTGGCGATCGACTTTCAAACCAAACAAAAACTTTTTATTTTTAACTGCCATTGCTTTCAACCTTACTTAACTGAAGCTGCCATTTCTGTTAGTAACTGACCATTCAGAGATGATTCAAAAAGTTGATTACTAACTAAAAACCCTGCAATTTCTGCTGCTGCTGACCTGCCATCAGTAATTGATTCTACAATTGCTTTTGGCCCGGTTGCTGTCCCTGCTAGAAAAATACCTTCTCTCGGAGAAGCATTATTGGAATATTGTTGATGTGCAGTGGTGTAAAAGCGATCGCAGCCAACACTTAAACCAGCCACTTCTGCTAATTCAGCATTACCTTCCATTCCTACCATTAATACCAAAAGATCAACACTTAACCGCATCGGTTTTGCTGTTAAAGTATCTTCTAAACGTAATAATAAACTGCCATCATTTTTCTCGCCAGCTTCAGAAAGACGACCACGAATAAATTGTACGCCAAACTTTTCTTGCGATGTGCGATACAGTTCCTCATAACCACGACCAAACACCCGAATATCCATGTAAAGGCAGTAAATTTCGCAGTCGGGGTTTTGTTCTTTAATCTCGATCGCAACTTTAATTGCATTGGTACAACAAACTCGCGAACAGTAATTATTATTTACCTTCTCATCACGAGAACCAACACAATGTACCATTGCCACTTTCTTCGGCGCTTTCCCATTTCTAGTTTTCACACTTTGCGCCTTTAGCATTGCATCTAATTCTACAGAAGTGATGCAATTGTCATAAATTCCATATCCATATTCTTCTTTAAAAGCAGCATCAAAATGTTTAAATCCAGTTGCTACTAAAATCGCCCCAGCATTTATTTCTTCACCCGTCGATACAGTCACTTTAAAATTAGGTGCTGATCCAGAAATTTCAGTTACAGTCGTATTATTTAAAATTCGTGTTTTGCCTAAGCCTTGCTTCAAATTAGTAATGATTTCCGAAGCATCGGTAAAATCAGGGAATACTTTATACCACTTGTTTAAATGTCCCCCAACTTCGGGTTTTTTCTCAACCAAAACTACATTATATCCAAAGTCTTGCAACTTTCCTGCTGCTGCCATTCCCGCAGGGCCACCACCAATTACCACAACTTTTTTGTCCATTTTTTTTACCTTTAAGGTTGATTTTGTGTAAGTTAAATGATGAGATTCTCAATTAAAGGCTATTGCAAAAGTAAGGATACAAATATTTCCTTCTTTTGCCTTATACCTTCTTCTTTAAAATGGCCTTCTGCGTTCTTCGGCAGTCTTGGATTTGTCGTAAGGAATGCCAATTTTATCTAGTAAAGGCTCGATCGGAACCACTTTGGCATTCAATCCGCAATCTTTGAAGGGGTCATATCCTAACATTAACCCAGTTAACTGTGCATAATCAAGGATGCTAACGTTAAATTCCTCTTCTAAAACTTCTTTAATTGTTCCTTGTTCAGCATCCAAAAATACCGTACATCCAGGACAATTAGTGAGGATTAAGTTACAATCTGGGTGCGCTTCTTTAAGACTTTTCATTTTTTTGTAGACGCTACTTGCGGTGTAGTCTCTGTTTTCAGGAAACGCACATTGCCGAAAACCCATGCCGCAGCAATGTCTGCGTTCTGGATAATCAACAATTTCTGCACCGAAAGCTTCCAATAATCCTACTAAAACTTGAGGAAATTCTGCACCACCCATTGCTTCACCTGGAAAAATTTTTCCGTAGTGGCATCCAATATGATCGACTGCTTTGATACCTTTCAAGCTATATTTGGCTTTTTCTGCCAGTTTATACCGATTGGCAAAAAATACGTCAGAAGCATGAACAACAGAAGGTCTACCACCAGAAACATGAGGAATCCAAAATTCTCGTCCAGTCGTTTCTTTTAAAGTTTTTTCGGTGTATTCTCGTAACTCCGGTTCTTCTTCCCAAAGTTTGATCATTTCTGTGTAATTAGCAAAAGAAGTAACACAGAATGAAAAGAGATTTTCAACGCCTAATTCGTGATGTGCAAGCGAAAAATTTCTGGCTGCAACTACCATTTGAGTTTCTAAGTTTGACACATCTCCGTGATAGCCGATCGCACCACAAGAAGTATGTCCTGGTGCTTCTCGTAAATCCATTCCCAAATCATTTTTTAAAATTTTATAGGCGATGCCTTCGGTATATGGTGCGGCACTTTGGAGAAAACAACTGCGGAAGCAACCCCACAGTTTTCCGCCTTCATCATCTACGGTTGGAACCTGCTTTTGATGTCTTTGCCATGCTATATTTTTTCTGGCTACTTTCATGAATTTTTCTCCTTATTTGTTTTCTTTAATTTCGTAGTTTCTACTATCAGCAGTTTCTAACCAGTTTTGCCAGTATTTTTCCACTTCTTCTTTGCTGCCGAGTTTCTTTTCCATGCCTTTTTCTACGGCTTCCATTAGATCGATCGCACCCGTAACTTGATAAATTGCCCGCAATTCTTCCATGTCTTTTTTGGGAATAACTCGATGTGAACCTGGGCTATTTTCCAAATTCATCGGCACGTCCCACCACTGGCGCATTTCTTCTCTATGTTCGTAATAGTATTCCCAGTTTTCACCAAGTTCAGGAAAATGTGCCGGAGTGATATTTTCTGCTAACAAGGTATAGCCTCGTTTTAACATATTTTCTCCAAATACTCGCTTGGCAAATAACTGTTGTCTGCCTTTTTCTGATTCAGCAAAGTAACCGTAACGAACGGAAAGTCGGCGCAAAGCCAGAATTACTGAAGCGGTACTATTGCCTCTCGGACACCTAGTTTTACAGGAAAAACATTGCCCACAAAACCAAATTTTGTCTGACTTGAGTAATTCTTCAATTAGTTCGTCATTTTCGGATTGCACAATGTTCATGACTTCTCTGGGAGAGTAATCATTAAATTCTGCTGCTGGACAAACTGCTGTGCATACGCCGCAGTTTAGGCAGGCGTTCATACCATGCTGATACAAAAGGTCTTGTTTAAGCTCGTTAAATAATTTACCCATAGGGGATATCTCGTTATTTAGGCCTCTGGGTTAGGCTGTTTGTTTATAAATTTAGTGTATAACTATTTAGTTATATTGTCAATTAAAATTTTAATCTTTTTTTTTAGAAATAACTAAGCAAAAATACTCAATATTTTTCTCAAAATGTTGACAGAGGAAAGGCAAGGCTCTCCCGTAGTTGTGGTGATAAGGCAAGCTTATAATCTAGCTGCATCAAGGTTTTCTGTCCTTTTAAGCAAAAAGTGACGTATTAGTTGTCTGGTTGGATAAGGGTTGTGATTTAGATTTGGTGCTTTTGTTGGTAGAGGTAGGGTTTTGGATAACCAACGAGTCAGATTGCGCCAACTCGATGCGATCGCATTTTGTGCTTCTGGATGTAGTTGAATATCTCCATCTTGACGAATCTCTTTAATTTCCCCCGCATGACGAATTAAATTATCGGCTTGATGCTGAACTTTGTTCATCTTTTTTGAGCTTTTTTAGACTCAGACCCTTACTATATCAGGATTTCATCGTTATTTACCTATAGCTCTAACGAAATTAATTAATTAAACTTATCAACCTAAGTACGGAAGACCCCTAAACTTTAGGCAAATCCACCTTAAACACCTGGGAAATCGAAACTTCATGTGTATGCGTCACCACTACCACTACACCCAAACGCGGATCGTAACAACCTACCCAAGCAGCAGGGTGACATTCATGCACTAAATACCCATACAACCAAATTGGTGCTTTTCCTTCAATAACTATTCCTTGACTAAAATCAATGCCTGCTGGCAACTTCAATCCTTTGAGATCGGCAGGTGTAATGATGCCATTTTCGTTGGTAATTTCCAAACGTAAATGCTGATATGGCAACCCTGATTGTGTTTGATGCGGAACAACTTCCAGTTTAATCGCACTCATAATTTATTGTTGTTGATTGGACTATTCCTACTATCGTAGATGGTAAAATAGCAATATTCAATTGGTAAAACTCGATCTCTTTAGTTAGACAATAAATTACCCAAGCTGACCAGCCAGCAATTAACGCTTGGGGAATTGGTCTAGGTTGTCCAAAAACCCAAGGATCACAAGTTATTTCTAAATAAGGTTGTTCTTGGTGAATTATTTCACACTCCATTAGTTTACTAACTGCGGTTCTCTTGATTGTTGATTCTGGCTTGATTTAATTCTTCATGTATTTAGTTCTAATCGTTCAAAAATTGGTAAGGTATTTGCTTTGATTTCTCTGACTTTCAAAACTATTAGATATTCATAAAAAGCCTGTAGTAAGCACCAAGCTAAACCAGCCGAACCATCTAATAAACCACCCAGCAAAAAGTACATATAAATAAACCGTATCAAAGGTCTAAAAGGGAGACGCACAGATAAATTTTTTAAAGCTCGGCGTTTGGCTACTTCTGAGTTACCAAATAACAAATCTTGCCAATTGACTGTGCCATTCTCTAATTGTTGAAGAGTTTCAACTGCTTCATCAGTAGAGTAGCGATTATGCTTTTCTATCCAACGACTTAAGCCTTTGCTACAGGTAAAATGTGGATAACTTTCATTGAGGAAACTTACTAAACCCTGACAAACTTCTCTTTCTGCATGACCATAATCTGCAAACCAAACTTTATCTCTATGGAATAATCGCATTTGGTAGCGAGGATACTGGGTGCTGTGGCGAATCCAAGTCCCCATAAACATGACTCTTTCTGCTACATAGTAACCAACATATTTAGATGTTTTAATAGCTTGTAAACATTCTGCAAAGAGCAAAGGTGTCATTCGTTCGTCAGCTTCTAATATATAAACCCATTCGTATTTTGTCGGAACATTTTTTAACATCCAAGTTCGCTGTTTTCCATGAGTTTCAAATTGGTGCTGTACAATTTGGACTGGATAACGACTGGCGATTTTAATAGTGTTATCGCTACTATAAGAATCCACTACAATCACATCATCCGATAGGATTGCTGATTCAATGCAAGCTGCTATATCAATTTCTTCGTTGTAAGTCAGAATGTAAATAGAGAACATAGTTTTTCCTCGCGAATAAAGAAAGTTGTTATTTTTGGTGAGTCAATTCATTGTTAATAGGAACTACCAGTAGTGTAATTCCTTGAATACCAATAATATGAATAGTTTCTTCAGGAATTAGAGTTATTTCTCTATCACTTTCATGGAGTTTGGCAGGCCAATAAGTTCCTAAAAACTTAACTCTTCCTGATTGATTAGAAGTAATTCTTTCTTCCACCGTTCCAATTAAAGGTTCGGGAAACATTTCTATTTCGACTTTAACAAACAAGTATTTCATATTTTTAAATCCTTAACAAGCACCTGTTTGTCTAAGAATCAGAAAAACTGTTTGGATAATAATAACTAAGTCATACCAAGGATTCCATAATTTTTGGTAACGCAAATCGAGAGCAACAATAGCTTCAAAATCTTTGATTTTTGACCGACCACTAACTTGCCATTCACCTGTTAATCCTGGTTTGACATTCAATCTCTGCCAATGATGTTTACTATAGTGAATTACTTCATCTGTTGTGGGAGGACGAGTGCCAACTAAACTCATTTCTCCTGTGAGAACATTCCAAAATTGGGGGAATTCATCTAAACTGGTGCGACGTAAAAAGCGTCCAATTCTGGTAATACGGAGGTCATTTTCGTTTTTGAATATGAATCCTTTGGCTTCATTTTTGATTAATGCTTTGAGTGCATCGGCGTTTTTCACCATAGTCCGAAATTTGTAAATTCGGAAAGATTTACCATAGAGTCCGTAACGTCTTTGAGTGTAGAAAATTGGGCCAGGAGTATCTAATTTGATGGCAATGGCGATCGGGAAAAAAATTAAAGCTAAAATTAGTAATCCCACTAAACTACCGATAATATCCATCAACCGTTTAGAGATAGATTTAGTAGAAGGGTGAGGAGTCCTGAGCGATAATGATAATGTAGGCATTGGATTATTTACCTCAAGTTGAATGGATTTAAGCTTAACTACATTTTGTAGGGTGCCTCAGATAAAGTTATAAATTTAAGATTAAAATTTCGAGTGTCTGACGCACCTTACTGATCAATTCTCTAAGTTACACTTTAGTTAAGTTGTAAGAGAGAGTTCAGTCCTTTAAATTGGTAAGTTTGCAACCAACGACGCAGAGTTTTTGGGTTTTTCCCGATGGTTGCAGCTAAATTTGTGAGAGTGTTGACTTTACCAATTTTACAAAGATATAAAGCAACAATTTTTTCTTTGATATTTGGGCTTTGCTGTTGATTTAGCAGTGCAATTAGTTCTTGTGTTGTTTCAGAAATGTTGAGTTTTAGAGGTTTAGTCATACCGTTTGCCTTGAGGTAAAACTGATGTTTCTTGTTTAATTCAATGAAGAATGAATCAAATTTTGATTAGTTCTTCATTGAATCAAACTTGCTAATTTGTGTTCGCGTAGCGTTTCATTAGGTGTGTTGTATCTTCATAAGAGCGGAATTCTTTTTTTCTTTGAGCCGCCTTTATTCCCCAGCTTGCAGCTTTAGAAATTAAATCTTTGAAGGTTTCTCTGGCTCGTTTTTGTTGCCAAAAATATCCTTCTAAAGAAGTCGCATATAATGGAGGTAAACGATTGAGAGCATAAGCTATAGCATCGTTATTGTTAATAGATTCAGTGAGATGCTGGGGAAGGTTTTGTAGTTGTTGTTCTATTTCTTCAATTACCAGCAGTTCCATTGCATTATGATAAAGTGACACTGAGTTATTTGGATAATTCATAGGTGGAAAAACATGAATGGTAATAGTTGTAATGGAGGATTTGCGATCGCGTCAAGCATGGGTAGGATAATTAGATTTTGATGAGTTACCAGTGGACGAAATTCTACACATTATTATTGCGCGATTCAGCAAAACGGATGAAAAACGGCAGCAGGTTTTGGTATAATCGAAATTCCAGTTGAGGTTTGAATTATGCAACTTGAAGACTACTTCAATTTTTTAGCTCCTAACGATATTCGCATTAAGGGAACAAGGGTAGGAATTGAAACAGTTCTCTATGATTTTATTCATCGCAAGCGGCTACCAGAAGAAATTGCTCAGAGTTACCGCACTATAACATTGGAACAAGTTTACGCAACGATTCTTTATTACTTACACAACCAGGAAGCTGTTAGCAAATACCTGGCTGATTGGATGGATTTCGCTCATCAACAACGGAAGGCGCAAGAGTTAAATCCTCCACCTGCTTTAGTTTGGCTGCGGCAAGAATTAGCTAAACGCAAGCAAACATCTGAAGAACAGGTTGTAATACAAAAATAAATGTATGGCACTCCGCTATCTTTTGGATGAAAATATTGCACCTGCCTATCAAACTCAATTGCTAAGACGGAATCCCAGTTTAAATGTTTTATCAGTTGGAGATCCAGGTACACCCCCTAAATCAACGCTAGATCCAGATATTCTCTGTTGGTGTGAAGAACATGGTTTTCTACTGGTCACAAATAACCGTAGTTCTATGCCTGTACACCTAACAGATCATATAAATGAAGGTCGTCATGTGCCGGGAATTTTTATTTTGAATCCCAATATGAGTATGGGTCAAACGATCGACAACTTGATTGAGATTGCTGAGATTTCACCAGCAGATAAATATCAGGATTTAATTATTTATCTGCCAGCAATTTGAGGAGTGCATTAGCATAAAACCGATCGCATTTCGATAAATCCCCAAATCCGATAATGCTACGCATCGCTGGCGCGATCGCTATTCGTTCAGTAGGCATATTGCTTACAATTGAATTGGGCAAAAGATACCAAAAATGCCATAATAGTCAGGTGAATTCGAGATTGCTTATCATAAGGTACTAAGCAAAGATGGCTATTCAAAACGTAATTTCGGAACATATTGAAATCACTCCTGGTTTTTGTGGCGGTAAACCGCGTATTGCTGGACATCGAATTAAAGTACAGGATATTGTTATTTGGCACGAAAGAATGGGAATGTCTCCCGATGAAATCGTATCGCAATATCCTACAATTACTTTGGCTGATGTATATGCTGCTTTGGCGTATTATCACGACCATATCCAAGAAATCCGACAACAGATTGATGAAGATGAAAAATTTGTGCAGGAGTTGGAGGCTAAAACTCCTTCTTTGGTTCAGCAAAAACTAATGAACGTCGAACAAACTATTACTATTGAAAGCATAAGAAACATTTCAGGGGAAGATTTTTTGAGCTTGTTACGACAAAAATCTGCGATCACAGTGCAATTTCCTAACGGTGAATCGCTAATCGTACAAGCGAAAGTTGAACTAGCGCCATTACCCATATTGGATGGGCAGGGTGTACCAAAAGGATGGAAAGAGGAAATTTACAAGCATTGAAACAACAATATGGCAGCGAAATTAACTGTTGAATACGATCGCGTCGGTGATATTCTCTACATAAACAAATGCTCTCCTTATGCAGAACAAGAATCAGCAGAAATCGAATACGGAATTGTTGCTCGTCTTAATCCTGTGACTGAGGAAATTGAGAATTTGGAAGTGATGTTTTTCTCGAAGCGGTTTCAGGAAAGTAATGTGTTTGAACTACCAATTATGGCAGACTTACATCTTTCTGTGAAAGCTTAAGAATGGGTTTGGAATTGAGGTGAGGCGATCGCATAGAATTTATTTGAAGTAGCGATCGCATTTCAATTAATTCCTAGTTGGCAATAGCTTTTTCACTCTCCATTGACAGATCGATCGCTATTCTCTCTTTCCAAAATCTGATCGACTTTGTTCTCAATTGCTGTTAGCTTTCGCAGAATCGTAGGACGATCTTGGTCGAGAGAAGTCAGCAGATTAGCAATATCTATAGTTGCTTGACGCTTATCATGCGATCAGCTAACATTAAGACAGTTGATTGTGGCATAAGCAACAGAAAAACTAGATGATTTTGCAGAAACAATTGCGATTTTATCTGGATATCGCAATCTCTTCAGATGGCAAATCTGCTACCTGTTTGAAATGTTGCCTGATTCGCTTTAGCACATCTTCCGAATCGCTTTGAACATCATAAGCAGAACTATCAACAGCTTCGATAATAATCCAGGGATTGAGACGATCGTTTCGGTAGCCGATAAATACACCGTCAATTACCTGAGTCAAATTTTCTGCTAATTGCAACAAAACTTTTCCAGGCAATCTCGCTTTGCGATCGGCAATTTCATGTAATTTATCGGCAGCAGTGCCAAAACATTCTACTGCTGAAATTTCCCATTCTGTATCTTCGATAAAGTCGCCGATTTGGTAAAGGATATCGACTAAATTTATGGCAAGGAAATTATCCTCTGTGCGATCTGTAATGGTGACACCACGCATAATTTCTCCTATTATGGTTCTAAAGGTTCTGGCCCACTTCTGATGAATCCAGAGCGAGGCCCAATATTGGGGTCGTTGACTGCAAAGCGGTGCTGATGGGGTGGCCCCGGATGACCCGGACGAGGTGTGCCGCTACCGGGAAAGGCGGGATTAGTGAAATCTAGATCGCGCACGGGGAACCTATCTGCATCATACTCCCGCCTTTGGTAAATGCGGTTGTTCGTAGTGTCCCAGCGCAACACAGAATGAGGGCCGATCGCGGCGGGGTCTGGGCCAGAAATGCGGGGCGGTTTCTGACCCCTAAGCACAGCTGTTCCGTCTGCGTACAGTGAGTGAATTGGCAATCTGCTGGCATTTGACATTCCCCGATTTTAAGGTGAATGGCGATCGCACTTCGATGAATCCCCAAATCCGATCGCATTTTGATTAGTTCCAAGTAGGCGATCGCATTTTCATCAATTACTTACAACTGAATGCAAAACTTTTTGTGCCCGGTGACGTTTCCACATTGAACGAAAACCGAAAGCACTAAGTACCAATAAACCTAACGTAGAAGAAGGTTCGGGAACACGCTTAGAACCAGGGCCAGATAAGGGTGCTATATCATCAATATGCGTATCTAAAAATGGGGTAGCAACAAAATTACCAGCTGCCCCTACCTGACCGCTAGCAGCGTAATCCATGAATACTAAATTGCCGTTAGCAGCATCGGCAACAAATAAGTGTCCGTTACCATCAGCAGTACCGCCATCTAAAAAGACTGATGTTGGTAAAGCGTAGTCAGAAATTGCTCCGGTTTTCGGATCGACTTGGGTAATATGATTGTGGCGGAACATAATTAAATCTTCCGTGAATGGATCGAAAATCATTCCGTGAGCAGAAGGGATATTACCTAAGAGGCGTTTAGTAGTAAAAGTATTCAGGTCAATAATGCCAAAACTGCCATTTACGTCATCTCCACCAGCTGTGTAATAAGCTGTACCAGCGTTATCAAAAGCAATAGCAGTGATGAATTTATCGTCACCTGTGAGAGGGCGTGGAATCGCATTACTAAAAGGAGTCAGAGGAATTTCTGCTAAGGGTGTATTTGTTCCAACAGGCCCCTCAGTGCCTCCCCAAACTTTCTGACCGCTTGGGTCAAGCGCCAGATGTAAGGCATTTGTACCTACGGCCGACGAAGAGAGAATAGCACCGTTATCTGGGTTAACCTTTTGAACTTGTTGACCTACACCTACAATTAAATCTCCGTCCGGGGCAAATACCATTCCGTCTCCTGCACCACCGTTGGCGATACTTATACGGTTTCCCAGAGTCAAAGTATGAGCAATATCATCGTAGTTGTAAACCGCCTTTTTAACGCTAGTGGGATTTGTTGGATCAGTGAGGTATCTGGTATAGAAAAGGTCGCCAGAAAAGGTAGCGGCTAATGTTGCTGATGAGGTAGTTACAAGAGAAGCTGTTACTACCAATCCTTTGAGAATTAGTTTCTGTAAATTAATCATTTTGCTTATTATCAAACTCCTTTCTCCGAAAAAGAGAATGTTTTGTGTATTCGGTAAAAATTGAAAAACCAAGCAAATCCAGCTGATAGCAACAAAACCAGCATCAACCAATCACCCCGTCGCACATAAAGAGTCTGATTTTCGCGTCGATAAATTGTTGCCGCATGAACTTCGTAAGTATTTAGCTCAGACAACCATTCAGTTCTGCCGTGAGGGTCAACAATAGCCGAATAACCCGTATTCGTAGCCCGTACCGCCCAGCGGTTTGTTTCAATTGCCCGCATCACATCTTGTGCATGATGCTGAGACGGCATTGCCCAACTGTAATGAGCATCATTAGAAGATGTAAGGATAAACTCACCACCAGCAGCTGCTTGAGTGCGGAAATGTTCGGGAAACGCTGAATCAAAACACACGCCGACTATTGCAGGACCAAAAGGCGTATCGAACTTCTGATTTGGCTTACCTGCCACCATCAAAGCTTTATTCGGCGATAACCGCAGTTGTACTAAAAATTTCTCAAAGGGAAGTGACTCTCCCAAAGGCACTAAATGCACCTTATCATAGCGGCTAAAGATTTCCCCATTTTTTGAGAGAGTAAACAAGCTAGTCGTCAGTGCAGGTGGCAAATCTTCCCCAACCTCTTGGGTTCCATAAGCTCCCAACCAGGCAACAACTCCCCACTTGCGGACAGCTTGGTAAAAAGAATTGTGTACTCGGCTTGAGTCTGTCCACAGAAATGGTAAAGCGACTTCTGGAGTTAAAACTGCATCCATGCCTTGAGCAGCCAAACTCTCATATCCTGCTGTATAGCCTTCTATAGCGCGATTGAAACCCTCAGAGTAAAGCTTAATTTCATTAGGAACATTGCCCTGAATGATACCTACTTTTAATGCTGTTTCAGGTACTTGAATCAAAGGACGACTATACAGCCCAAAACCTATAGCGTGCAATAAAAAATAACAAACAACAGGCCAGAAAAAGAGCCGCACATTCAGAGACATTTTGCAATTATGGCTTTTTAGCCATGCTTCGGCAATCAGACCATTTACTGCTACCAAAGCTGCTGTCACTGTACTAGGACCAGAAATTTGACCCAAGTGCAAAATTGCTAAATTGTGGGGACTCTGAGTATAAGAAATAGAAGTCCAGTACAGTGGCCCATTGCTCCAAAAGCTCTCCAAACCACACCACAAAGCTACCCCGACTAAGATGCGAACCCAAGCAAGAGATTTACGACAAATTATCGTCATTCCCCAGATCCAAACTGTCACTAACGCCGCTCCCCATAGCGTGACTAAAGTCCAGCAAAACAGAGCAATTAGCAAACTGATTAGCCAGGGAATTCCCATCCAAGTCATCGGGTGAATCCCCATAATCCAAGACAGCGCTAAACCGTGATATCCAATTCCCCACGCCAGAGAATATGAAATTTGGGATTTGGGATTTGGGATGGGGCTAGCATCTACAACCAATACCCAGAGGGGAACTAATGCAACCCACGCTAGGGGCCATGCTGATACTGGCGCGGTAGTCATCCCCATCAACAAGCCGCCGCTGAAGACTAACCCCAATCGACGGCTAGCAGCCCAGCTAATCTCAGCCATTGCTGAAAACACTCTTAGCTAATTTCCTTTGGCGTTTCACTAGCGCAGCAGCACCAATAGCACCAAACGCCAGAATGCTCAAGCCACCAGAAGGTTCGGGAATAGACCTTAATTGTTCTTCTGTGGGTTGGAATATCTCTAAATCTGCCATAGTAAAATCGGCTGTTGGTGTGTTGAAATCCAGCATCAGCGGGAATGGATTCTCACTTAATGGATCGACTAACGGATCGATTCCAGTAATGGCGAATTCACTTACACCGTGACCGAGTAAATCAACAAAATTTACTTTTTGACCAGGACTGAATTGACCAATTACGGTATCTCCAACTGAGACGGTGAACAAGTTATCAGCATCTATTCCTGTCGGGAAATCCATAATTTCAGTAAACAGAGAATTTGAATCTGGACTCATGCTGTAGACAAACCCAGAAGCAGTTGGTGGATCGAACCAAAGCCGGGGACTTTGCCTTAAAAAGCTAAACAATGTCCGCCCTGTGCGGAAAAAAGTCCGCCCTGCCTGAAAAAAGCTTCGCCCTGTTGTAAACACCTGACTTCCCTGTTGCACCAGTTGCACTAAGGTTGGCAGAATCGCTGTCGATTGCGTAGAACCGGGCGGTGGTGGTGGTGGTGGCGGTGGCGGTGGTGGTGGTGGTGGCTGCCATCCACCGCCACCCCCTGCATTTGCTGGTAAAACGCTACTCATCGTCACACCAGTTAGAACCGTCAGCGCCAAGCAAGTCTTAAAAACGTAGCGTAGTTGCATATTGATCTAAACTCCCACAAAATATCGGTTTTGACAGTAAGGATGTTTTGCGGATCGATCGCACTCCTCCCAGAAGATCGATCGCTCCTCACTTCACAGTTCACTTTCAATGTGAGCTTGTAAATTACTTTATCTCACTTAAGTATAAAAGTCAAGTGACAATACGCAATTTCAGCAAGGATTTTTAGTGAAGTTTTGTAAAAAGCTTATAGCTTAAGTGAAAATCTAGATTAGACAAAACTCACTTAAGGATATACAATGAAGTATCTATAATAAAGGGGAGCGAATAGCTGTGATTCCCCAGGAATTTCTGAGGACGGTGGCAACTGAACATGGCGTATCTAACACTGAATTAACGGTGTTGTCGATGGCGTTGGATGGGAAATCGATTCTAGCGATCGCCACCCAACTCGAAATCACGCCGGAAGCAGTGCGGAAAAGATTAGGCGAAGTTTACAAAAAATTTCGCATTGGTGGCGCAGGGCCAGGAAAATTGGCTAAATTGCAACAAATTCTTATATCTCTCTACCAAAAAGGCTCTATTCAGGTTAATTTGAGCAAAACGATTCAGGAGGATAACGCAGAAATACTCACCCAACCTTGCCAAGATTGGGGAGAAGCGCCAGATGTGTCAATTTTTTACGGTCGTGAAGAAGAACTCACTAAACTAGAACAATGGATAGTGAGCGATACGGCTAACGCCACGCTGCGCGACCGCTGTCGTTTGGTAGCATTACTGGGAATGGTAGGGATTGGGAAAACGGCGCTGTCAGTAAAATTAGGACAAAAACTTCAAGAACATTTTGATTATGTGATTTGGCGATCGCTACGTCATCCCTTACTCCTCGAAGATTTGTTAGGAGATATTCTGCCGATACTTTCTCCCAAACGAAACCTTGAGTTAGGGAATTCAGAAGATAGAATTAGCCAAATTTTAGAGATTTGCAAAACTTCTCGTTGTTTAATTATTTTAGATAACTTGGAAACCATTTTGCGATCGGGAGATTTCGCCGGACATTACGAAGAAAAGTATAAAGAATATAGTGAACTCCTGCGGCGAATAGGCGAAGAACCTCATCAAAGTTGTTTGATTGTTACCAGTGTGGAAAAACCGAGAGAAGTTGCTTTCCAAGAAGGAGAAAGTTTACCTGTTCGTTCCTGGCAAGTAGCAGGATTAAATGAAGCTGACGCTGGAGAAATACTCAAAGCTAAGGGATTATCCGATTCTACTAAATGGGGAATGCTGATTAAACTTTATCGTGGCAATCCTCTAGCATTAAAGATAGTTTCGACGACAATTCAAGAAGTATTTTGTGGTAGTGTTGTGCAATTCCTCAAACAACGACCGACTTTAGTTTTGCGAGATATGCGGAATTTAATTGAGGAAGAGTTTGAACGATTGTCGGAATTAGAAAAAGAAATTACCAATTGGTTAGCAATTTCCGATCATCCAGTTTCCCTGAAAGAACTACAAACAAATATGTGGATCTCGGAATCAGAGTTGAAATTATTTGAAGCATTGGAATCTTTGGGGAGGCGATCGCTAATTGAAAAAAGTATCGCAGGTTTTACCTTACCTCCAGTCGTCATGGAATATGTGAAAAACCTTTTAGTTGAGCAGAGTGCAGAAGAAATTATCCAAGCAATGAAAACTGGAGACTTTAAAAGGATGGAAATTATTAAACATTATTGTTGGACTTTGGAAGAAGAAGATAAAACTCAAAAAGAAGGTGAAAGCTTATCAATGATGCAACAAATTTTAGAAGTCCTGCGTAAAATAATTAGAAATCCTCGGAGTTTACGAGAACAACTAAATAACGTTCTCTCGGAAATTTCCAAAAATTCACCTTTAGAGATCGGATATGCAACCGATAACCTGGAAGCAATAATTAAAGAATTGTCAAGTAATTAATATTGGGTAAACTTAGGCATCTATTATGAGTTATTGCTTAAATCCCAAGTGTAAGGAGCCATCCAATCCGAAAAATGCCAATAGGCTATGCTGCATTAATTGTGGTGCAGAATTAATTTTACAGCAACGATATCGGGTGATTCGTCGTTTGGGTAAAGGGGGATGTGGAGAAATTTTTGAAATTGATGATAACGGCAAGAGAAAAGTATTAAAACGCCTATTTCACAAAGATAAAAAACTGATTGCTTTGTTTGAACAAGAAGCAAAAGTTTTAAGCAAATTACGACATCCGGGAATTCCTAAAGTAGAATCTGATGGATATTTTCAATACCAAATAGATGGCAGTAAAAATGCGATACACTGTTTGGTAATGGAGAAAATTGAAGGATTGAATTTAAGTGAATGGTTAGAAAAACAGAATCATCAACCAATTTCTGAAAAAAAGGCGATCGCTTGGTTACACCAACTAATTGAAATCCTCGAAAAATTGCATCAAGAACAATATTTCCACCGCGACATTAAACCGACAAATATTATGTTGCGAAAATCTGGTCAATTGGTATTAATTGATTTTGGTACTGTGCGGAAAATAACTGACACTTACCTGGCAAAATTAGGGGGGAATCAAGAATTAGTAACTGCTGTTCTTAGTTATGGCTACACACCATTAGAACAAATTAATGGAAAACCTTTACCTCAATCGGATTTTTTTGCATTAGGGCGGACATTTGTCTATCTTTTAACTGGAAAAGAACCAAGCGAATTTGATGAAGATGAACATCTGAGATTATTATGGCGAGAAAGTGCAATTAATATTTCTCAGCCATTAGCCGATCTAATTGATTGGTTAATGGAACCTTCACGATTTCAACGTCCAATAAATACAGATATTATCCGCCAATACTTGCAAGCTTTAGAATCTGGTAGCTTGCATCAATTACAAGAGTTTAAAAAGCTTTCTCTGCAAAAACAAAAGCGATATTTTTCCGCATTCACAACTTTTTTTGAGTTACCAAAACTGCAATTAAATTGGAAAATTTTCATGTTATCCAGTCTGACTGTGACTGGTTTAATTATGGGTGTGCGGTATTTAGGATGGTTGCAAAATTGGGAGTTGTCAGCGTTCGATTGGTTGATGCGATCGCGTCCCGGAGAAGTGATAGACTCCCGGCTTTTAGTAATAGAAATAACTGAAGAAGATATTAAGAAATATGTAGGCGATCGCTATAAAAAGTATTCTATTAGAGATGCAACTTTAGCAAAAGTAATTGAAAAACTACAAAAATATCAACCAAGATTAATTGGTTTAGATCTGCACCGCTATCAACCTCGTCCACCAGGACGAAAAGAATTCATTGAGCAATTGCAAAAAAATAAAAATATATTACTTGTCTGTTTTTCTCAAGCTTCTATAAATCAATATAAAGATTTTTTACCCTTGCCTGAATTACAGCATCAAATTCAGGAAAAATTTGGTTTTAGTGATTTAGAAAATAATGATCCAGATAAATATGTGCGTCGGCAAATTCTACATTTTGATTCCGATTTAAATCCATACATTTCAAATTGTACAACTCCTTATAGCTTGAGTTTTTATTTAGCCAAACGGTTTCTTGAAATTGAAGGAATAACCTTGAAACTTAACCAAAATGAAGAATGGCAAACTGAAAAAGTAGTCTTAAAAAAACTAGCAACTCGTACAGGTGGCTATCAAAACTTAGACGGAAAGAGCAACCAAATTTTAATTAATTATCGTTCTCCTTGGGGACAAGAAAAAATTGCTAAATCTCTCTCTTTGACACAACTTTTAGAAGCTGAAACAGATAGTCAACTCAAAGAATTAGTAAACAATAAAATCGTCTTAGTTGGTTATACTGCTCCCATTGCCAAAGATGATTTTAACACTCCTTATGGTCGTATTCCCGGCGTTTGGGTTCATGCTCATCAGTTGAGCCAAATTATCAGTGCTATAATTGATAATCGACCATTATTATGGGTTTTACCACAATGGGGTAATTTTCAATGGGGAGATTTCATTTGGGTAGCAATTTGGTCTCTAATAGGTAGCCTATTAGTCTGGAAACCCCGTTATATCTATATTTTATTCTTTTTTAACAGCCTTGCCATTTTGCTATTGTATCAAATTGCTTTAACTACTCTGACTTACGGCGGCTGGCTACCCTTTGTTCCTTCCGTATTATCTCTGTTTTCTACTCAAGGTCTGATAATTTATATTAGCTATAGGAAAACACATTTTTAGTCAGTTTTTCCGAGTAGAGCATCTATGCTGATTAACTTATTAAAACTTGGAAAGCTTATACTAGCGATTTTCCTACCTATTGCTAGTATTTTGCTTGATTTTACACCAGTAAAAACTTTGGGTCAGAGTTACTATCCTAGCAGTTCAGTAGCAAATAATTCCAAACAGCAAGTTAATGAGAACACACCCCCAACGTCCGATCCAAGAAGAGCAGGAGGTGGAGAAAATACACCTCCGCCGCCTGGTCAAGGAAGACCCGGTGGCGGATTAAGTGGTAGTGAGTCATGCAGAAAAACAGATAAACCACTGACAGCTTTAGTACCGCTAAATATTCAACAAAGATTAACAACTTCAGAACATCCAACTTTTTGGTTTTACATTCCCTTTACACCTGATGAAATTCAATCAATAGAATTTTCACTGCACGATCGCGACGAAAATACAATTTATCGAACTTCTTTTGTTCCCAGCAAGACACCAGGAATTATTGGCGTTCGTTTACCTTCTGTGCCAAAATATGCACTTCAACAAGGCAAATATTACCATTGGTACTTAATAGTTAAATGCAAATCAGATAGTAATTCTAACCCTGGATTATCAGTTAATGAGTGGGTACAAAGAGTTGCATTACCAAATACTTCTACTAACCAAATTAACCCCGATATTTGGTATGATTCCTTAACTCAATTAGCTGAACTGCGCCGTAATAATCCAGAGGATAAGGAGATTCAACGCCAATGGATTAACTTATTACAATCTGCGAAGTTAGAAAATATAGCAGAAGAACCAATTGTTGAAATAATCCAACTTCAGGAAAACCAATAATTATAGCTATGCTATAACCAGTTACCGACTAATACATAAGGTGCCCAAACATTAGGAGATTTATATTGCTCAAATAAGGCTTTTTGAGCAATATTTAATGCTTCTGCTCTTGAGATACCTTTAGATAATTCTTCATAAAATCTAGCCATTAGTGCGGTATTGGCTACATCTTGTGCTATCCATAAACTTGAGATGGTGCTGCGTGCGCCTGCTCCGATCGCAATTCCAGCTAATCCTAAAACGGCTCGATTATCTCCTTGTGCAGTGTAACAAGCACTCAAAACTAATAACTCTATTTCTCTAGGTTTACTTTGGGTGTTAGTTTCAATTAATCGAGCTAAATCTGTTGCTTTTAATAGTTGATTGTAGGCTACAATAAAAGTGCGATCGGGAGTTGAACTAAATTCTCCGTGAGTTTTAATGTGAATTATCGAAAACTCTTCAGAGGCTAGCAATTTTTCGATATTTGATTTAGTAAAATTATTGTTAATTAAATCTCTAATTGGGTCAATATTACTTTTGATTTCATTTAACTCAGCTTCAAAATACTCGATTTTCTCAAATTCTTTGCCATCAATATTTTGTGCTTCGCCAACTCCGCCTAGAAAAACTTTTAATTTACGGCTTAAAGGTTTGGGTGTAAAAAGTTCTATTCTGGGAGAAATAGCGATCGCATACTTCTCCATCAAATAGTTTTTTCCATCAGACAAAACTGCCATTGGAATATTTCTTAAGTACCCATCCAAGACAAATACTAACGTCTTAATTGATTGATTATTACTCAGAATTTCATCAAACGGCTGAATTAACCATTGATAAACTTTTTGGGAATTGATAACCACCTCATTTTTGCGATTAGATGCTGTTAGATCTGTTCTTAACTCTTTGAGAATTCTTTCTATTTCTTGTCGATCGAGCAGAGTTTCGTGATACGATAAATCCTTACCTGGTAATTGCAAAATAACCGCTAATCGTCGATCTAAAATAATCGGATAAATTATAGCAGCTTTTGGATCTACTACCTGATTAGTAAACACTGATGGAGCTAGATTAGTGCAGCCAAGCAGGTTTTGAATTTCTGCTAATTGTAGTCCATCAATATTTTCAATTGCTAACTTGAGATTTTCTTGACTTGGTTCCTTTTTTCCTGGTTCTGGTTGCAACAATAAATCAACTAACTGGCGATACACAGGTTCAACATCATCACGAAAAGAAAATTGACCTTCTGGATTGATAGCAATAAGATTTTTTCGTAATATATCTAATGAATTAATAGCTGTCTTGTAAGCTGCAATTGTTTTCGCTTTTTCCCCTTGAATATTGTATAATCTTCCTAACTGCCATTGCCATTGATAAGCAATATCCCAGGCTTGTTCTAATTGAGCTATATTTAAAGCTTGATTAGTTAACTTAATTGCTTCTAATGGTTGTTGATTTAACTCATATAATTTGCCTAAATATCCGAGAGTGTATGCTTCTAATCGCTGATTATTTAAATTTCGGGATTGTTGTAAAGCTGTTTCTAAAATTTGATAAATCTCTTTTGATTCAGGAGTATATTTATTTGAACTTTGATAAAGCTTGAGCAGACTATTAGCGAAGTTAATTCTCGCTGCAACAGCTATGTGATTAATGGGGATTTCATTGAGACTTTCGCGAATTTTTAGCCATATTTCCACTTCAGAACTTTCAGGATTTTCACTAAACAGGTAAAGTAGATTTAGTTGGGCTTGTAGTTTTATTAGCGGACTGGGATTATTTTTCAGGACGGTTTGATAAAAGTTTAGAGCTTTTTTAATCTCTTCCTTAGCTTGCTTTTTTTCACCAACTGATTCGGCTCGTTTTGCTTGAGCAACAGCGGTATTACCTAAACTTAATTGAGCAGCATTAGCATTTTCGGGAGACTGTAAACTTACGGCTATTTTCCAACTTTCTTGTAAAATTTTTTCTGACTCAATCAAATTACCTGTAACTCGCCAAACATCACCCAAGTTACGCTTTGCCAGAACTTTTAATAAAGAATCGGGTTGACTTTTGAGAGATTCTTGGATTTTGATTAATAACTTTTCGGCTTCCTGATATTTTCCTAATGCTTGAAGTGCTTGTGCTTGGTTAATTTGACTACCAATTACACCATTTTCATCCTTAGCTTTATGATATGCGATTTCTGCTTGTTGCCAACTTTTTAATGCTGCTTCTGCTTCCCCTTGTTCGAGTTGTTTTTTTCCGGTTTCATTCCAAGTGATAGCGGTTTGTAAAAAGGTGGAATTTGTGGGAAATGCGATCGCCTCTCCAGCCATTAACATTCGCGGAATAATCTGTGCTACACTCACAGTAACAACTAGTGACAAAATCGCTAAAATTAAGAATTTTATTAATAACTTTTTCATTTGCAGCTACCAGGTAAAAGTATAAAATTAGCTGGTGTAACAGGTGTTTGAGCAGTTAAAATTATTTCACCATTTTCTCCCCTTATCCAACCTTGCGCCTCCACAATTTCAGTTTTTTGTAGTTCATTTTGCGATCGATAATTGTTA
>NZ_JBHFNQ010000065.1:107500-109890 GCF_041929345.1 Floridaenema aerugineum BLCC-F46 | reverse complement strand
AGGTGAAAGATTTATCGTCTGAAGATGAGCTCGCGTCCGATTAGCTAGTTGGTAGGGTAAGAGCCTACCAAGGCGACGATCGGTAGCTGGTCTGAGAGGATGACCAGCCACACTGGGACTGAGACACGGCCCAGACTCCTACGGGAGGCAGCAGTGGGGAATTTTCCGCAATGGGCGAAAGCCTGACGGAGCAAGACCGCGTGAGGGAGGAAGGCTCTTGGGTTGTAAACCTCTTTTCTCTGGGAAGAAGCTCTGACGGTACCAGAGGAATCAGCATCGGCTAACTCCGTGCCAGCAGCCGCGGTAATACGGAGGATGCAAGCGTTATCCGGAATTATTGGGCGTAAAGCGTCCGTAGGTGGCTCTTCAAGTCTGCCGTTAAAACCAGTGGCTTAACTACTGAGGGGCGGTGGAAACTGAAAAGCTAGAGTGTGGTAGGGGTAGAGGGAATTCCCAGTGTAGCGGTGAAATGCGTAGAGATTGGGAAGAACACCGGTGGCGAAAGCGCTCTGCTGGACCACAACTGACACTCACAGGACGAAAGCTAGGGGAGCGAAAGGGATTAGATACCCCTGTAGTCCTAGCCGTAAACGATGGATACTAGGTGTTGTGAGTATCGACCCTCACAGTGCCGGAGCCAACGCGTTAAGTATCCCGCCTGGGGAGTACGCACGCAAGTGTGAAACTCAAAGGAATTGACGGGGGCCCGCACAAGCGGTGGAGTATGTGGTTTAATTCGATGCAACGCGAAGAACCTTACCAGGACTTGACATGTCGCGAATCTTCTTGAAAGGGAAGAGTGCCTTCGGGAGCGCGAACACAGGTGGTGCATGGCTGTCGTCAGCTCGTGTCGTGAGATGTTGGGTTAAGTCCCGCAACGAGCGCAACCCTCGTCTTTAGTTGCCAGCATTCAGTTGGGCACTCTGAAGAGACTGCCGGTGACAAACCGGAGGAAGGTGGGGATGACGTCAAGTCAGCATGCCCCTTACGTCCTGGGCTACACACGTACTACAATGCTACGGACAAAGGGCAGCTAAACAGCGATGTCAAGCTAATCCCATAAACCGTGGCTCAGTTCAGATTGTAGGCTGCAACTCGCCTACATGAAGGCGGAATCGCTAGTAATCCCAGGTCAGCATACTGGGGTGAATTCGTTCCCGGGCCTTGTACACACCGCCCGTCACACCATGGGAGTTGGCCACGCCCGAAGTCGTTATCCTAACCTGCAAAGGAAGGAGATGCCGAAGGTGGGGCTGATGACTGGGGTGAAGTCGTAACAAGGTAGCCGTACCGGAAGGTGTGGCTGGATCACCTCCTTTTTAGGGAGACCTAACCTAACTGATGACCGAAAACTCGTGATTAGGTCACAGAAAAGGTCATACCCGGGTCGAACGAGAATGGTGGGCTTTCAAACTATTCAGGTTGGGTTAATGGGCTATTAGCTCAGGTGGTTAGAGCGCACCCCTGATAAGGGTGAGGTCCCTGGTTCAAGTCCAGGATGGCCCACCTGCCAAAAAGATGGCAAAGCTGGGGGTATAGCTCAGTTGGTAGAGCGCTGTCCTTGCACGGCAGATGTCAGCGGTTCGAGTCCGCTTACCTCCACCAAAAAAAACTGAGAAATAGTCTTGTCAAATCAAAGCGAGAATGATAGACTAGATCGAGTGAGTTTATGATTCATCAGCACCTCTAAGGGTAAGAAACCAAAGAGAATGCTGGCGACATCAGCCAGTGAGAACCTAGAAAACTGCATAGAAGAGAAGAGAAATAGGAAACATTGTAGCAGGTAGATAATTACCAATAGTTTGTGTTACAAGGTCAAGCTATGAAGAGCTAACGGTGGATACCTAGGCACGCAGAGGCGAAGAAGGACGTGGTGACCGACGAAACGCTCCGGGGAGCTGGCAGCAAGCATCGAGCCGGAGATATCCGAATGGGGCAACCCTAAATACAGCTGGTTGAATCCATAGACCAGTATGAGCCAACCGGGCGAATTGAAACATCTTAGTAGCCCGAGGAAAAGAAAACAACCGTGATTCCCCCAGTAGCGGCGAGCGAAGCGGGAAGAGCCTAAACCAACAGGATTTCCTGTTGGGGTAGTGGGACAGCAACAAAGGAATCGGGAAACTAGACGAAGTAGTTGAAAGCTACACCAGAGAAGGTGAAAGTCCTGTAGTCGAAAGTGAAAAGATCCCAGCTGGATCCCGAGTAGCCAGGGGCACGTGAAATCCCTGGTGAATCAGCCGAGACCACTCGGTAAGGCTAAATACTACTGCGTGACCGATAGCGAAACAGTACCGCGAGGGAAAGGTGAAAAGAACCCCGGGAGGGGAGTGAAATAGAACCTGAAACCGTTAGCTTACAAGCAGTGGGAGGACGATTCAACGTCTGAC
>NZ_JBHFNQ010000065.1:0-105000 GCF_041929345.1 Floridaenema aerugineum BLCC-F46 | reverse complement strand
ATAGCAAGGTGCCAGGGTTTTATTTCAAAACTAAAAAAACTCCTTTCTGTTTGAAAGGAGTTTTTTGGTGTTTATCTGTGGGTTGTTTGCTGTTTTTGTTGGCGGTAATTTTTCTAGATATTTACTGAGAGTAATCTAAATTTTTCAGTTTATCTTTGTTTGCTTGTCTCAATTTACGATCGAGAAATTTAACTCCTCTACGCCCGACAAACTTAACCCCTGCGGATAAAATGGGTTGCGCTTCTTCCTGAGAGTTGTTGGGGTTAGCGATATTTTCTTTAGGTTTGCTAAAACTAGAAATAAATGCAACAACTTGGATAAAGCCTAGTAGGAAGATTAGAACAACTAACAATATCAGGACGAGTAGTAAACCGAGCAATACTATAGCAGCTTTACCCCTGAAACTCATCAAAATGATGGTGATAATGTTTTCCCACCAAGAGCAGCCCCAGCGTCCACAGAATTCTGCCAGAATTAGTTGCATGAGATTTTTACTCCTTATATATGTGTCTAAGTTTTTTGGTGCTTTATGCTTTCCTGAATCAAAGTAGCGATCGCACTAAAACTATTTGAAGAACATAACAAGTTGCACTTGGGTAAGAATGGCGATCGCTTTTTCCAGATCAAAGAGTTATCATTCGTACCCAGTGCCTAAATCCTTTTCTGTTACATTAAACCTTGTAATCTTTCTAGTGCTTTCTTCAAATACTCAATAGCTTTTGTGAGATTTTCGATTTCTTTCTGATTTTTTTCTCGGTTAAGAAGTAGTTCGTCGCGTTGGTCTTCCAGGGAGCGAATACCTAGCCTTAGTTGTTTTATAATCTCTTGAGGCTTGACGATTTCTTGAGGTTTGCGGCTATCTTTTTGCATGAAAAGAATCTCGCGCATCACGACTTCTAACTTGGCTGCTTGGGTTAAAGCTGCATCTGGAGATTGACCAAATAAAGCGCCAACGCCAACTCCTGCACCAGCGCCGAGAATTGAACCGCCTGCAACAATTACCGCCATTCCGCCAGCCATTCCGAAACCACCTGCGGCGATCGCACCTCCCCCAAGTGCAGCTAAAACGGCGGATACTGCGGCTGCACCATATAAACCAGGTGCTAGTATCGGTGCAAGTAAACCTACTATCAATGGTGTAGCAAATACAGCTGCTACTCCCAACGCAACTGCTCCAACTGTACCAACTAACCAAGGATTTATGCCGCCTTTAATTCCTTTGATGGCTTCTTTATAGTTAGTTTTAAAGCGGTGAATACAATTTGGATCAATATCTAAAGTTTTAGCAAAAGACATTAGCTCTATTGTGAGCCTTTCTTCATCAACAATTTTCAAATCTTTGAATGCTTCATCGCGGCTATCGCCTAAAGGGTAATAGGGTTGAAACAGTGTTACTTCTAATAAAATTAGATACCGAGTCAATTCATTACCCGGATTCATTAGAAGGGATTTTACTACATTTTTGAGTAATTTAAAATCAGTAATTATTTCTAATGAAGTCCCAGGAGGACTAGAGGCTTTTATTTGACTGTTCAAGAAAAGCTCTGTTGATTCTTTCCAGTTGCGTAACCATGCTTGCTTAATGACGTTTTTCCCGTAATCCGATCCACTATCAATATCAGCTTGGACAAAGTGGTATTGATAGCTGAACATAATTCTGGTTTGTCCGGGAGTTAACCCAAATTCTTTCATTACTTGCAAGTTCTGTTCAATCGCCGCTTCTGTTGTTTGAGCAATTTTCACTTTATTACTGTCTTTACTATTTACAACACCAATGTTTTGGCTAATCTTAATATAATTGACAGCCTGCTGAACAGTTGTAATTTTCTCGGCAATTGCATCGGGAATTTCAATATCAAATTCCTCCTCGATAGCCATGACTAACTCTACTGCATCAAGAGAATCTGCTCCTAAATCACTGATAAAATTAGTCTGGGGTGTCACCTTGCTAGAATCTATCCCCAGTTGATCGGCAATAATTTTTCTGACTTTTATAAAGATCTCCTGATTAACATCACTACTCGTGGAAGATACTGTAGTAGTTTTAGTCAGTTCAAAATTGCTTTCTTGCTCTGGTTCTGATTCATCTTGAACTTTTAAGTAGTAATAGAGATTAGCAACAGCTAAATCTGAAGCTTTTTCTAAGTTTGATCGCACAAAGCTTTTATAACCTGCTACTTCCCCTTGCTTGATAATATAACTTTCATACTCTTGACGGTGCTGGGGTTCGAGCATCAATTCTAGTTGAGTGCAAAGAGAATAAAAATGAGATTTTGGCTTCAAATACTCATAGTTTAACTGTTCTGTGGGTATTGGCAAAGCTGTTTTAGCTGATTTTTCATTTTCGCTAATAGAGATTTGTGAACTACTAAAATCAGCATTTTGTAGCTGGTTTAATTCACTTGATGGTAGAGATTTAGTCCATTCAATTTGATTATGCCAACTGTCTAATAAAACTAAATCGTGATTGTGAATTCGGGTGATTTCTGGGAAGATAAAATCTAGCTCGTCATCAGAGTTACAGGTATCAATTATTCTTAACCCATCTTGACGGATATTTTCTTGTAGTTGACAAATACGATCGCTTACCGTTTCAAACTCATTTTGTAGTTGATAAGTAGCAATAATTGCTTGATCGATCGCCCAAGCACATTCTAAGCGGCGCAACTGTCCGGCTGCACAAGTTTCTTCTAATAACTGCGAATTTCTGTAATCTGCCAAAGCTTCAAACATCATTCCCCGTGCGGCATCAATTTCTGCATTTCTGCGATCGAAGTCTTGTAACTTTAAAGCCGATCGCATTCGTTGCAGTGCTTGATTAAATAACCCATAAGCTCGCACTAATACTAGGCGATGATTCTCAAATTTCATCTCTTCAAGAACTTGGAAAATTAATTGCTTAATTTCCGTCCCTTGATCTTTCAAAAGTTGTTCTAAATTAATAAAACCATTTTCTACTTTAACTTCTAACCTCTCTACCGCTTTTTTCAGTTTCAATGTTTGATAAAGATTCACTGCTGAGAGGGCTACCCCTACGGCAGTTCCCACACCAATGACGGCTGTAGTGGCTTGCAGCAGCCCCAAACTGGCTTGAACTCCTTGAAAGCCCATTTGCATTTGCTGTGGCTGTAAGCCGCCGAAAACAAACTGCATGGGAGACAGGAACGGCGATAGAGGATTGTTATCAACCGCAGCGCCAACTGCATGAGCGACAAACTTTCCTGTGGCTGCATCCCGCGCCATGCCGATCGGTACTCCCGCAGATGTATAGACTTGCACATATTTGCCAGCTTCGATCGCCGCCTGCACTGCTGGGGGAAAAACAAAATTCATCATTAAGATTTCTACTCAGTTGACAAATCTAAGAATTACTAATCTATTATGGAACTTAAAATAAAAAAAACTTATGTATTTGTACGGAAAATGAACAAGTCGCTAATTACTCCTCAAACGGTTGAGCTTGTTTCACGACTCACAGGACAAAAACTATCCAAAGAAGATATGAGTCCTCCAGTAGTCTTCCTGGTGGCGCTGGTAACGGTGTTGCTGGGAGTTATTTATGCAGACGGTACAGTTAGTGCTGAGGAAACGCAAAGGATGCGGACAACTTTGGCGGAACTGATTCCTGCTAATAACAGTTTGCGGCAATTGGTAATGCTAATGGCTAAGGGGGTGAAGGAAAATCAATTTTATAAGAATTTGCCGGAGTTTCTGGCGCTGACTGCGTGTTTTTCTGAGTCAGAAAAGCTGTTATTAATTAGTTTTGGCTATCAAATGTCAGCAGCAGATGGAACTATAGATAAGCGGGAAAAAGAGTATTTAAAAATTATCGCTAAACGGCTTGAAGTAGACGATCGATATTTAACTATTTTAGAGGCTAGTTTTAGCAGTCAAGTAATTAGGGATACAGCAGCTTTAGACGAAGTGTACTTGTTACTCGATCCGGCACAATTTCAAAGTCTTGATTCTTTGTTTGTGCGTGCTGCTAGCCATATTATCGAACATTTACCAGCCAAACCAAAACCGCAAATAAATCAAAAAGTTTTAGTTTCGTCTTATCAAGAGTTGAAAAAGTTTCAGGAGTATCGAGAACAATTAAAGGGAGTTTGCGATCGCCTAAATCAAATTATTACCGATGGACATGAACGCGCTGTCATAACTGATGATTTAGCAGGAAAAATAAAAGAAACTTCTGATAAATTGCAATCTCAATGTTTTCGCGTTGTTGTTGTCGGTGAATTTAGCAAAGGGAAATCTACTTTACTAAATGCTTTACTAGGTGAGGAAATTCAACCTGTACGGGATCTTCCCTGTAGCGGTACTGTGACTATTTTGAAATATGGCTCAGAGAAACGAGTTATTTGTCGCTACAAAGACGGACGCGACGAGGAAGAAATTTCACCGGAACAATATCAAGAGAAAGCTTCGATTTCAGAAGAGGCAGCTTTGGTTTCTGCCGAAGATGAGATAGCCAAATCAGAAATAGCAGAAATCGTTTTTGAGCATCCCGAATTAGAGTTGTGTCGCAATGGGGTAGAAATTATTGATTCCCCTGGATTGAACGAGGCAGAGGAACGTACACTGGTGACTCAGGAAGTTCTGAAAAAGGCTGATGCTGTTATTTTCTTGACTCATGCTCAAAGTGTTTTGACGAATAAAGAGCAAGAATTGCTGAAGGATTTGAAAAAGGAACTTAATTATGGTAAAGAAGATGAAGGAGCAAAGAATATTTTTGTTGTAGTTAATTTTTTTGATTTGCTGAGAGGGGAAGTAAGTCGCAAGCAGATAAGACAAAGGGCAGAAAAGATTGTTCAAGAGAAAAATCAGATTATTGCAGGTGAAAACCGGATTCATTTTATTTCCGCTCAATCAGCTTTAGATGCTGTTTTATCAGGTAGGCAAAATGATGAGTATCTAAAAACTTTTCAAGCTTTTACTTCTTCGCTTGAGAAGTTTTTGACAGTTGAACGGGGTGCGATATCTCT
The DNA here is from genome assembly GCF_041929345.1 of Floridaenema aerugineum BLCC-F46. Taxonomy (NCBI): domain Bacteria; kingdom Bacillati; phylum Cyanobacteriota; class Cyanophyceae; order Aerosakkonematales; family Aerosakkonemataceae; genus Floridanema; species Floridanema aerugineum. Next base: position 100,015 of record NZ_JBHFNQ010000065.1, on the reverse strand, counting down.
TAAGCAATCTGCCGCAGGACTTAAGAAAATCATTGATATTAGCTGCGCTGAATTGAATCAAAAGCGGGAAATATTAGATGGAAAATTAACACTTTCTCAACAAGATAAGCCGAAAATTTTTGAACAAATGGCCCAAGTGAGCGGACGGGATGTGAAAATAAGAGTTTTAGCTGAAGAATTGAGGGAAAAATCTTTAGACGAAACACTTGAATCTTGGAATGAATGGGTAGAAGGATTAGCAGAACGCCTGATTGCAAAAAGTAATCGCTGGACTTCTGAACACGGACATATAATGGGTCAAGATAAGCTGACTAAAGATTATGCTAATCAATTTGTGCGAGACATTACACAAGAGATAGAAAATTGGGGTAATCAAAAAGTGCAAGCGATCGTGCGGCAAAATATGGCTGTTTTAGAAAAGCAGCTTACAGAAGATATTTATGCAATTCGGCAAGATTTTGAGAAGTTCGACAAGCAAAAGAGTAGTAATCTTGTCGCTCAATTCAATAACTTAGCAATAGCAAGTAATTTTGGTGGAATTGGCACAAGTGGAAGTGGAATTGCTTCATCAATTTCGGAAGTAGAAGATGGTGGATTTTTTGGTGGTTTAGGTATTGGTGCAGCAGTCGGCGCTGCGTTACTATTTTTTACAGGTCTGGGTTTTATTGGGGTTATTTTAGGTGCCTTAGCTGCTGGTGCTGGTGGTGGTTTGGGTTGGAGTTGGTTAGATGGCGATTCAGTTAAAGCTCAGATTAGAGAAAAAGTTTGTGAGTTAGGGTTGGAAAAGTTTAACGAATCTGCGGACTCTATTTTTGAGAAGGTACAAGAAAAAATTATCGATGGATTTGAAGAAAGAATTAAGGCGAGTAACGGTGTGATGAAAGAAGCTATGTTGCTGTGGGAAAATTTGTTGGAAGATCAGGAAAAGCGCGATCGCCAAAGCCAAGAAGAATGTGATGCCGAAAAAGTTTGGATCGAAAACAAACGCCAAGAACTCTTACAGGTAGAAAAGGAGATTGAGACGATTTTACCAAGTGTTGGATAGTTAGCGATCGCAAATTCACCAACTATATACAAGATTTTGCAAAAGAGCGATCGCACTCTCTCCACAAATGCGATCGCTCATCAAAAATAGAATAACCTTCGATTCTGCTTTTACGAAGTTACTAACCTTTTACGTAATGATTCAGCGCGTCGTTTGGCTATTTGATTGTTAGGCTCGATTTTCAAAACATCTTCGTAAGCTTGTAATGCTGGGGCTGTTAATTTCTTTTTTTCGTAAGCATGACCTAGATTGTTAATTGCTGTGACATAATTAGGATTAAGCTTTAATGCTTCTTTGTACTGTCTAATTGCTAAGTCGTATTGTTCTTGAGCGAAGTAGGAAAAACCTAAGCCGTTGTAAATTAAGGCTTTGTTTTCAGCATCTTCATTTTCGGATTCTTTGAGTGCTTTTTGAAAGATGTTAATCGATTGGGCAAAGAGTTTTTTATCTAGATAAATGCTGCCTAGTTCGTAATATTCTTGGGGAGTACCTTTTTCATTCTTCAGCTTGTTCTGTAAGCGGGAAAACGAGGTTTCTACTTTGCGAGTTTTGAAGATTTGGCGCAAAATAGCAAAGGTGGTTCCTGAGAGCAATACTAGTAATATTGAGAGGTAAACAATTGGTAGGTAGCTTTCCATATTTTTAGTTAAATCTGGTTTCAATCTTTATTTGTTTACTTTATCCCAAGGTAGCCCCCAAGAGGTAGCTAGTTGGGGCAACCAACCTTGGCTTTTTCCTCGGATGATCGCTTCATTCACAACTCGCCGTAAGTCATCATACTGTATCCCTTTGGGCATGACTACTGCTAGGGGTTCTGCGGACAAGAGGGTTGGCAAGAGACGGTATTGGGGGTATTCTTGTATCCAACCTGTGAGAACGCTAACGTCAGCGGCAAAGGCGACTGCGCCATTTGATTCTAATAACGATCGCCCTTCTTGATATGAATCTACCCCAACTAACTGAGCTTTGGGTAAGATAAATCTGACTTTGGCGATCGTACTCGAACCTTTAAGGATGGCAATTTTTTGTTGGGCTAAGTCGCCTAAACTCCGCACATTAGGTTCTTTGGTGACTAGGGCAATCCCATCCATGTAGTAGGGTATGCTAAATCTGACTACGCGATCGCGTGCAGCTGTCGCCGTCACTCTGGCAATTGTTAAATCGGCTTGTCCTTCTAAGACTACTCTGAGGCGATCGCGATTTGTTACTGGCACAAATTTAATTGCTTCAGCATTCCCTAATATTTCTTGTGCTAATCGCTTTGCTAGATCGATTTCTAATCCTTGCAAATTTCCTGCCTCATCCCGAAAACCTAGCGGACGTAAGTTATCTTTGACGGCAACAATTAAATAGCCTCGTCGCTGAATTTCTTTTAGTTCTGCGGCATTACCAACAATGGGAATTTGCCATAAATAAAATGAAAAAATTAAGCAGCGGATGAGCATTGATGTAACTGATTTTGACTCTGTTTTTTTCACAGAATTTCTCTCAGTTACATCTGCTAAATTATCCGTTGCCAACTTCATCATTTAGCTTGTTTTGCTACTTCTACAACTTTGCCGAAACTTTCTGGATCTAGGATGGCTAATTGAGCTAACATTTTCCGATTAAGTTCAATGTTGGCTTTTTTCATGTTGCCCATGAGTTGACTATAGCTGATACCGTGTTGATTAGCAGCAGCGTTGATCCGGGTGATCCAAAGGCGACGGAAATCACGTTTGCGTTTTTTGCGATCGCGATAGGAATTCCGCAATGCTTTCATTACTTGTTGATTAGCTGTGCGGAATAATGTCGAGTGAGAACCGCGAAAACCTTTCGCTAGTTTAAGGATTTTTTTGCGACGTTGGCGAGCAACATTACCGCGTTTTACTCTGGTCATGGTTAGTTGTTAATGGTGACTTGTTCTTGATTTTTTGGATGAGATTTGCTATTCGGTTGGATTAATAGTTCATGGTCATGAGTCCATGAACCATGACCAACTTACAAGTAGGGCAACATGAGACGCACGTTACCTTCATCACGCTCGTCTACTATTGTCAGCTTGGATAAATCGCGCTTGCGCTTGGTAGTCTTGTGCTGTAACAAGTGGTTTTTGAAAGCTCGACGACGGACAATCTTGCCACTTCCCGTTGTTCTGAAGCGTTTTGCCGCAGACCTGCGAGTTTTTACTTTTGGCATGGGTTGATAAAAGTTTTACTTAATCGACACAATCTACAATTTTACCACTGGTTTGGCTATTCCGCCAAGTTGAAGGCTCCAAGGCAGAGGGCAGAGGGCAGAAGGGAAGAAGGACAAAAGGCTTTTATATTCAGATTTTTACCTATTTCCGATTAACGCAAGTTGCTAGTTATTTACATATAGGTACGTTGTTGGGCTTTAGCCCTCTTAGGAAACGTGGCATTATAGGGCTAAAGCCCAATAACGTACAAAGAATCAGACTAATCTTATAACTAGCAACTTGGGTTATTAGCTCAATTATTTGATACTAAGACTGAAATTTTGCAGAGCTTGTAAAAGGTTTTCGGCTTTTGTTGTCCAGCCAACAATTCCTCCTTGGGAGCGAATCATTTCTATGGTTGCTTGTTTGAATTCGGGAAAGTAACTTTCTGTAGCATCTTCAATTAACAAACATTCAAATCCGCGATCGTTTGCTTCGCGCATAGTTGTTTGTACACAAACTTCTGTGGTGACTCCAGTAAAAATTAAATGAGTGATGTTTTGTTCGCTCAATTTTTCTGGTAAATTTGTATTGTAAAAAGCACCTTTTCCGGGTTTATTTATGATAATTTCTCCGGGTAATGGTTCTAATTCTGGAATAATGGCATTTCCGGGTTCACCCAATACTAAAATTCTTCCTAATGGGCCAATATCTCCGATTTTTAATTCACTGTTTCCTCGGTTAATTTTGGTGGTTGGACAATCGGAAAGGTCTGATTTATGACCTTCAATTGTATAAATAATCGGTAAGTGAAGTTGACGGAAGGTTTCTAATAATTGCTGTAAGACTGGTACAATCGATCGCAATCTGCTAACATCATTTCCTAAAGCGGCTCCAAAGCCTCCCGGCTCCAAAAAATCGCGTTGCATATCAATAATCACCAGCGCGACATTCTGCAAATTCAGCAATTCATAATTATAAGGTTGTGCAGGAATAGAAATCATAAAATTATGGACAATATACTTCTAGCTGTTAATGGTACATTAATGCGGGGTTTAGAACTAAATTCTAATCTCTTAGCGGTAGGAGCTACGTTTGTTAGAGAAGCTTTTACAGAACCGAATTATAGACTTTGGTCAATTGACGATCGCCATCCTGCTATGATTCGAGTTAGTAGTGGGGGAAGTGCGATCGCGATCGAAGTTTGGGCAGTCCCAACCATAGGAATCCCAACAATTTTATTACAAGAACCACCGGGTTTGTGTATTGGTAAAGTACGTCTGACCGACGGCGAAGAAGTCTTAGGAGTTTTAGGAGAACCAATAATTTGCCAAGGTAAGCGTGAAATTACTCATTGGGGGAATTGGCGAACTTATATTGCCAATATTAGCCATAATAAAACATAATTCTCCCCAAAGTGTATACTTAATTACAAAACCCCTATTTGTGCAGTGGTTCAATCTATTTGCACGCCAAATACTGTAAAGTATCTACACTTAGCCCGCTCTCAAATCTAAAATATAAAATCGCATGACCAATCAGCGTTCATTGTACTTAAATCGGCGGAAAGTTATTCGGGGAATTTTAGCAACCACTGCCTTCGGAGTAACATCAAAACTGTGGACTGGATGTACACCAACGGCAAAAGAAACTCCCGCAAATTCTCCTAGTCCAACAGGTGCTAATTCTCCAGGTAGCACAGCTAAACCAATAGCAATGGGGTTCATTTATGTTGGCCCAAAAGATGATTTTGGTTACAATCAAGCACACGCTGAAGGAAAAGAAGGGGTTGCTAAAGCAGCTGGTGTAAAACCTGTGGAAGAAGCGAATGTGCCAGAAACCACAGCAGTCCAAGAAACCATGAGAAATATGATTAATCAGGATGGAGTAAACGTCCTATTTCCTACTTCTTTTGGTTACTTCGATCCGCATATTATTAAAGTTGCTCAAGAATACCCGGAAGTCCAATTTTTCCACTGTGGCGGACTTTACGAAGAAGGTAAACATCCGAAAAATATTGGTAGCTACTTTGGTTATATTGATGAAGCTCAATATATAGCAGGTATTATTGCTGCTCACACATCTAAAACAGGAAAACTAGGATTTGTTGCTGCTAAACCGATTCCTCAGCTACTCAGAAATGTTAATAGTTTTACTTTAGGTGCTAGGAGCATTAAACCAAATATTACGACGCAAATTATTTTCACTGGCGATTGGTCTTTACCTGTTAAAGAAGCGGAAGCTACTAATAGTATGATTGACCAAGGTGTAGATGTAATTACCTGCCATGTAGACAGTCCGAAAGTGATCATGGAAACTGCCGAGAAGCGGGGAATTTTTTGTTCTGGATATCATGCTAATCAGGCTAAATTAGCACCTAAAGGCTATCTTACAGGTGCAGAATGGGATTGGACGAGCGTTTATAGTAAATATGCTCAAATGATTAGCGAAGGGAAAACTTTGATGAATGGAGGTGTTCCTCATTTAATGCGGGGTGGATTAAAAGATGGTTTTTGTAAATTATCTAATTATGGCCCTGCTGTGAGTGAAGCAGCGAAAAAAGATGCCGAAGCAGTAAAAGCTAAGTTTATGGATGGCAGTATGGTAATCTACAAAGGAGAATTGAAAGATAACACTGGTAAAGTAATTTTGGCATCTGGGAAAGAGTATAAACAGCAGGATGTGGAATTAGAAAGAATGAATTGGTTAGTAGATGGTGTAGTTGGTAGTATTACCAGTTAAAGAAATTTACCAATTGAGTGGGAGGGTAGCGGGTGTTATTACAAAATTGGCTTCTTAAATTAGAAAAGATTTGTATTCCTTTGGCTGCACTAATCTTTTCTTTGTTCATATTTGGCATATTTTGTGCAGCTGTGGGAGCAAATCCATTTGAGGTTTATGGCTCAATTTATAAAGCAGCTTTTGGCAGTTGGTTTTCTTTTCAAAATACACTAATTCGAGCCGCACCTTTGATGTTAAGTTCCCTTTGTACGGCTTTACCTGCTCAGTTGGGATTAATAATTATTGGGAATGAAGGGGCAATTGTAATTGGGGGATTGGCAGCTGTGGCAATGGGATTAGCGATCGCCACTTTCCCCCCTTTCGCTGTACAATCCCTCATGGCGATCGCTAGTATAATTGCTGGCGGTTTATGGATTATGGCTGTAGGTGCTTTACGCTATTATCGGGGCGTTAATGAAACCATTAGTAGCTTGTTGTTGAATTATATTGCGATCGCCATTCTCAATCAATTAGTAGGTGGACTGATGCGCGATCCCACCAGCTTAAATAAACCTTCAACTTACCCAATTTTAGATGTTAATATGTTGGGAAATTTTCCCGGAACGCGCATTCATTACGGCTTAATTTATGGAATCATTGCTTGTTTAATCGCTTACTTTTTAATTCAACGCACTACCTTTGGTTTTGCAGTTCGCACAGTTGGCGGTAACATTCGCGCCGCAAAAATAGCCGGATTACCTGTAGGAAAACTGACATTAATTATCTGTTTTTTAGCAGGTTCTTGTGCAGGTTTAGCGGGAATGGCAGAAGTCGCCGCCGTGCATGGTCGGGCTAATGAATCGTTAAATGCCAATTACGGTTATAGTGGGATTTTAGTCGCATTTATCGCTAGACATAACCCCTTAGCCGCCGTTTTTGTTTCAATTTTACTAGGAGGAATTCTCGCTAGTGGTGGGATTTTGCAAAGGGCGCATAACTTACCAGATGCGACAGTTTTAGTATTTCAGGGACTGGTATTTTTAGTGATTTTATACAGCGAATCACTTTACGGACGCTTGCCCTTTTTTAAACCAAGTTTACGGCAACAACCTAGCACAAATCTGACAACTCAAGTGTAATTTTGGGGACTGGGGTAGGGGCAATTCATGAATTGCCCCTACCCCAGCGATTCATGAATCACCCCTACGACTGGGATTTGTTATACATTCATCTAAAATCTAAAATCGGAATATGGCAACAGAAACTATTGGATGGTGGGGAGTTCCCCTAGCAATTATCGCCGGAACAATTCGTGGTAGCGCACCCTTTCTTTTTGTCAGTTTGGGTGAGTGCTTAACGGAAAAAAGCGGCAAAATTAACCTTGGTTTAGAGGGAACTTTGTTGTTAGGGGCAATGAGTGCTTATGCTACATCTTACCTTACCGGATCGCCTTGGTTAGGTGTTTTAATGGCGGGTGTTGCGGGAATGTTTTTGGGTTTTATTCATGCTTTGTTGGTGCAACAACCAAAAGTAAATGATGTGGCGGTTGGCATTGCAATGATTATTTTTGGCAGTGGAATTGCCTTTTTCTTTGGTAAACCTTTCATTCAACCAGTTGCACCGAGATTACCTGCTCTAGAATTAGGAAATTGGAGCGATATTCCTTCGGTAAAAGCAGCTTTGCAAATTAGTCCTTTGTTTATTTTAGGATTAGCGATCGCACCCGCAATGCAATGGTTTTTCCGTTCAACTCGTTGGGGTTTATTTATTCGCGCCGTTGGGGATAGTCCCGAAGCAGCTAAAGCAATGGGAATTTCTGTAAATAAAGTGAGAATGTTAGCTATTATTGCAGGAAGTTTTCTCGCTGGAATTGGTGGCGCTTACCTATCTCTCTACTATCCTGGTAGTTGGACAGAAAGGATTTCTAGCGGACAAGGATTAATGGCAGTGGCTTTAGTGATTTTTGCCCGTTGGAATCCGATACAGTGTATGTATGCGGCATTGCTGTTTGGTGGATCGCAGGCGATCGGTCCTGCTTTACAATCAGTAGGGGTGACAGGTTATTACTACTTGTTTAATGCTTCCCCTTACATTTTGACTTTGCTAATCATGATTATCACCTGTTCTCCCAAGCGTACTCTCAGCGGTGTACCAGGAGCATTGACAACGCAAAATTAAGTAGGTACGTTGTGGCGCTGTCTTCGTTCTTATTACCACTTTTGATGAGAGCGCTAAAGCGCAACAACGTACTAATTAGCAACTTGAGTTAATACGTAATTTAAGAAGTATGAGCGAACAAAACGGAAGTGTTACTACATTATCAATAGATATTGGTGGTAGTGGGATTAAAGGGATGGTGTTGAATGCGGATGGTACACCAATGACTGAACGCTACCGCGTGGAGACACCGCAACCTGCAAAACCTGATATGGTAATTGATGCGATCGCACAATTAGCTGCTAGTAAAGGTAATTTCGCTCGCGTATCAGTAGGATTTCCCGGAGTGGTGCGAAAAGGCGTGATAGGTACTGCTGTTAACCTTGACCCAGCTTGGATTAATTTTGACTTAGGTACTACCTTATCTGAGAAATTGGCAAAACCTGTGCGCGTAGCTAACGATGCAGATATTCAAGGTTTGGGGGCAATTTCTGGTCAAGGAGTAGAATTAGTAATTACTTTAGGTACAGGTTTTGGTTCCGCTTTGTTTTTAGATGGCAAACTATTACCAAATTTGGAACTCGGACACCATTGTTTTCGCAAAGGTGAAACTTACGAAGAACAATTAGGTCGTGCTGCTTTAGATGTAATTGGTAAGAAAAAATGGAATAGTCGTTTAGAAAAAGCGATCGCTTCCTTGGAACACGCTTTTAATTACGACTACCTTTATATTGGTGGTGGCAACACCGATAAAATTACCTTTGAACTCCCACCAAACGTGAAAATTGTTCCCAATATTTCTGGCATCTTAGGCGGAATCGCCCTTTGGCGGGAATCAGCCTAAGAAATTAACGACGGGAACGCCTTTTTCCCTGCTTACTATTAGCAATTGCTTTGCGCTTGCGTTTCTCTAGGGGTGTTTCAAAGTGACGATTCTTTTTCATATCAGGAAAAATCCCTGCTTGAGAAACTTTGCGCTTGAATCGACGCAATCCTGACTCAATCCCTTCATTTTCACCAATAATTACTTGAGCCATCCGATCTTCCTTTTTGACTAATTGGGCAAACTCGCAAACATACGCTTGAGGGTAGGTAAAAGCACCTACCCTCAAGATTAGAAAATTTTAATCTTCAGTGCAGGGCTTAGAAACGGCGATTACCACCACCGCGATTGTTTCCCCAACCGCCGCCGCCACCACTTCTATTACCGCCGCCATTACCGCGTTCTTCACGAGGTCTTGCTTTGTTAACTTTCAGGTCACGACCCATCCATTCGGCTCCATCTAGGGCTTCGATCGCAGCTGTTTCTTCTGCTTCGGTTTCCATTTCGATAAAGCCAAATCCGCGTAAGCGACCTGTTTCCCGGTCTGTTGGCAACTGAACACGCTTAACTGTGCCGTATTCTGCAAATACGTGAGTCAGATCATCCTGTGTAACTTGGTAGGATAGATTGCCGACATAAATTGACATAACCTAGATTCTCCAGAATCAAACATTGAAGAGACTTAGATTCGGAGAAACGCTTATAGACATAAAACGATTGACCACCGAAAATAATCCTTTCATATACAGTAGCACAGTACTAGAGAAATTACTGAACTTAAACAGAACTTAAAAATAGCTCTAGGCAGAGGGGCTCCTGGAGATCCTGGAGCTCCTGGAGCCGAGAAGAAATAAATTTTTCTCCTTGTCCCAAGAGTCTCAAGAGTCCCAAGAGTCTCAAGAGTCTCAAGAGTCCCAAGAGTCCCAAGAGTCCCAAGAGTCTCAAGAGTCCCCTTGTTACTCTGTAGCGGTTTCCGGTGGCATAATCACTTTTCGGGCTATTCCTAGCAGTTGCAAAACTTGAATTGCCCACCAAGTCATATCAAGTTCCCACCATTTCCATCCAGCTTTGGCGACGTTGGGGTAGGCGTGGTGGTTGTTGTGCCAACCTTCGCCATAAGTAAGGATGGCTGCCCACCACAGGTTTCCTGAGTTATCGTTAGATTCAAATGTGCGATACCCTGCCATGTGGGTAGCAGAGTTGATTAACCAAGTACTATGCCAGAGTACGACGGCGCGGACAAATACTCCGTAAATGACAAAGGGCCAACCGCCTAGAATATATAGCAGAATCCCTACGGGAATCTGAAGTAGTAGAAAATTATTATTTAACCAGCGGTAAAAAGGATCTCGCACTAAATCAGGTGCGTACTGTTTATATTTTTCATAAGCAAAAAATTCTTGACGGGGGTAAAATATCCAGAGCATGTGGCTCCACCAGAAACCCCGACGTGCAGAGTAAGGGTCTTTGTCCACATCTTCGGTGTGGAGGTGGTGCTGCCGATGTCCGGCTACCCAAAAGATCGGCCCGCCTTGTAATGCGAGTGCGCCCAGGAGTGCGATCGCATATTCTACAGGCTTAGGCACTTGCAAACTGCGGTGAGTTAGTAAGCGGTGATACCCTAAGCAAATCCCGATGCTGCCAAATAACCAGTGGAGAAATATTGTTACTCCTAATGCAGACCAAGAGAAAAACCAAGGCGCGGAAAGAGCGATCGCATGAATCACACCAAAAAACACCACACTCGGCCAACTTAATTTCAAGGACTCCCCATTTTCTGGGGCAGTTTTTATGGAATCCAAGCTCATAAATTTCCTTTTTTAACACGCCAGAATTGAACCAGTGGCACACAAGACACAACTGGTTCGCTCAACCCCATGTACATTAACTAAAACTTACATTTGCTAAGAAAGTAGTTACAGTAGGAGCAGAGAATGCAAGTGATACTTACAGTGATAAGCCTAGCAACGATTTGTATTTTTTGCAAGTGATACTTACATTTTACTCATGGCGGCTCAAAGAATTTCGACAAGACAGCGTTTAGTTCATGCAGCACTTGAGTTATTTGCTGTTCAAGGTGTCACGGAGACTACAACTAAGCAGATTGCAGAATTGGCGGATGTGAATGAAGTGACGATTTTCCGCCAGTTTGGGAATAAGCATGGTTTGTTGTTAGCAGTAATTGAAGAGGCTGGTATATTTACTAATTTGGGTCAAAACTTAGTCCAACAGGCAAGTCAGGCTAGTAGTATCTATCAAGCACTCAAAGAGTATGCGACAACTTGTTTGCAAGCACTGGAGGGAATTCCAGAGGTAGTGCGATCGGTAGTTGGGGAGTCGGGACAGTACCCATCCCAAAATCGGGAAGCACTAGGTCAAGGATTTACACAAGCGAATCGCTATGTTGCTGAATATTTCGCTACAGTGATTAAAACTGGACAATTGCAGACTCATTTGCCAGCAGAAAAGTTGGCAAGTTTGCTCAATGGAATGTTGTTAGGATATGCGGTAATTGAGTTTACTAGCGAGTTCCATGAACTTTGGCAAAATCGGGAGGATTTCTTAGAGAATTTAGTGACATTGTTTTTACATGGTGCAGTTTCACAAGCACCTCAATCTCCCATAGTTTCGGTTGAGAAAGTAGCTGATTTACCTGCTGCTTTGGTGCATTCAATTCTGCAACGTGCTAAGAAATTAGGGTTACAAGATTATGCGTTAATGTATGTTTTGTTTGGGGCGGGATTGAGTGCAGCCGAAGTGGTAAGGTTAGAGCGATCGCACTACGTCAAAGACACTCACCAGCAACTTTTACAAATCACACAAGAACATATTCGTCAAGTTCCCCTCAACCAATGGATTATGGGTAAACGCTACGGTTCATATCAGCGTAATCCCCTAACCCAATGGTTAAAAAGTCGCAAAGATCGCCAATCAGCCTTGTTTCTTAATGAAAACGGCGATCCACTCTCGGAAACAGACTTACAAAAGAAATGGCTTGCATTAACAGCAGATCTACTCACCCCAGAAGGACAACCTCCCACCATTGAGCAAGCTCAACAAACTTGGTGTGTGGATATGCTAATCAGAGGAATAGATTTGCAAAATTTGTCCATCCTTACAGCTTGCGATACAGCAAAATTACAACGCTATGTTCATCGAGCTAAGGAAAAAGCGGCGTTAGAACAAGCCAATAGTCTCGATCAAAAAATCTAACATAAAGTAAATTTATTAAGATTAGTAACAACTTTCCACCTAGAGCTAGAGGTAATGATTAATGCTAAAGAAAAAATGGGTACTAAAAACTTATAGAGTGCATTAGTAAAAACAGGAAGCTAATTTATGTCGCCTGAATCTCTTGAAAAAGAAGTGATCTTAATCATTGATGATAGTCCTACTAATATAATGTTACTTTCCGAATTATTACAAGAATCGGGATTTACCGTTTGGATTGCCAGAGATGGTGAAACAGCTATTGAGAAAGTAGCAGAAGAATTGCCCGATCTAATTTTACTAGATGTGTTGATGCCGGGGCCTGACGGATTTGAAATTTGCCAAAGGCTGAAATCTAACCCTTTTACAAGTGAAGTTCCGATTATTTTTATGACGGCTCTTTCCGATCCGGTAGATAAAGTTAAAGGCATGAATTTAGGAGCAGTAGATTATATCACCAAACCGTTTCGCCAAGAGGAAGTCTTAGCCCGTGTTAAAACACATTTAAAAATCCGCAAATTAACTAAATCACTAGCCAAACAAAATCAATTACTAAAACAAGAAATTCAAGATAAAATTGCCGTCGAAGCTAGATTACAAAAGTTGACAGAGGAATTAGAGAAACGGGTAGAAGAACGCACGGCTGAACTGACTCAAGCAATGTATGATTTGCAAAAAGCGCAACTGCAATTAGTCCAAAAAGAAAAGATGTCTACCCTTGGACAATTAGTTGCTGGCGTGGCTCACGAAATTAATAATCCGATTAATTTTATTGCCGTTAATCTGACTCATGCAGAAAAATATATCGAAGATTTGCTAGAGCACTTCCAACTTTACCAAGAAAAATTTCCCGATCCGGGTGCGGAAATCGAAGCTCATGCCGAAGAAATTGATTTGGATTTTCTGGTAGAAGATTTACCAAGTTTAGTAGCTTCTATGCAAACAGGAACTGACAGAATTAATCAAATAAGCGTTTCTTTAAGAATTTTTTCGCGATCGGATACTAGTGCCAAAGTAGCAGTGAATATCCATGAGGGAATTGATAGTACGTTAATGATTTTGAAACACCGCCTCAAAGCTAATGAAAATCGTCCGGCGATCGAAATTATCAAAGACTACGGGGACTTGCCTTTAGTAGAATGCTATGCTGGACAACTGAATCAGGTGTTTATGAATCTGCTTTCTAATGCCATTGATGCCTTTGATGAGTATAGTCAAGCTTACTCTTACGGAGAATTAGAACTCAATCCTAGTAAGATTATTATCAGCACAGAAGTTAATGAAAAAGAACAGCAAATACTGATTCGGATTCATGATAATGGCCCCGGAATGTTACCTGAAGCGCAAGCCCATCTTTTTGAGCCTTTATTTACTACTAAACCTTTCGGAAAAGGCACTGGTTTAGGATTATCTATTAGTCATCAAATTGTAGTAGAAAAACATGGAGGTCAGTTAACTTGTAATTCTGTACCGGGAAAGGGAGTAGAATTTGTAATCGCTTTGCCATTAGATTAATTTATTTGAGAAAAAGTGGTTTTTGCTACCAACAATGTGATAATAACAATGTACATTTTAATTGATGATTAAATTGTGCTAAATATGGGAGTTTTTGTAGAGTCTGAACCCTATCCTTTTCCTTTTAATGGAGATTTACGCCCAGAAAATACAGTTTTGCTGGTAATTGATATGCAAACTGATTTCTGTGGGATTGGTGGTTATGTGGATAAAATGGGTTACGATTTATCTTTAACTAGAGCGCCAATTGAGCCAATAAAGAGAGTTTTAGAAGTACTTCGTGCTAAAAATTTTCACATCATGCACACCCGCGAAGGACATCGAAATGATTTATCTGATTTGCCAGAAAATAAGCAATGGCGGAGTCGTCAAATTGGTGCGGGAATTGGCGATCCTGGCCCTTGTGGGAAAATATTAGTTAGAGGTGAGGCGGGATGGGAAATTATTCCCGAACTTGCACCAATACCTGGAGAAACGATTATTGATAAGCCAGGAAAAGGCAGTTTTTACGCTACAGATTTGGATTTATTGCTGAGAAAAAAAGGGATTCAAAATATTGTTTTAACTGGAATTACTACTGATGTTTGCGTACATACTACAATGCGGGAAGCGAACGATCGCGGATATGAATGCTTACTCTTATCTGATTGTACCGGAGCGACCGACTACGGCAATTATTTAGCGGCGCTAAAAATGATTACCATGCAGGGTGGTGTGTTTGGTGCGATCGCCAACTCAGAAGCATTCCTGAAAGTGATTCAAGAGAACTTTTAAGCGACTTCAGTAATTTTACTGTTGCTAATTAGTCAATCACCCAAATAGGTGAATCAACAGGATGAGGCTTATTTCCAGAGCAAGTTTTAACTTAAGAGTAGGGGGTTGAACGTGAGTCAACAAATTTCCTGAAATGATGAAAAATTTGCTCGATTCAAAAATCGTGACTGAAACAGCTGATGATTTCCAGTTACAAAGGGTTTTAGCAGAACGAGAGTTACAATATCAAGATGCTACCCCAGAAGAAATTTTAGATTTGTTAGCCGAAGCAGTAGACGCTTACACTTTTTTAGCGGCTGCACTTTCGCCACAGTTGAGACAGATTGCTAGGGAGGAAATTAAGTTTTTACTCTCTGTATATGAGGCAAGTGTTCTTAAAGCACCTTCTCAAACAACTATCAATTTTCTGTTTTACCGGGCTTGTAAAATTACTAATGAGATGTTGCTGCAAAATTAACCAGTTGGATGATCCAAATGGATGAAGTTGAGTTTCTGACCCAGATGCTACAAAGAATATAGACAAAGAAAGGCTAAAGCTATTTCAGGCAAAAGGAAGTTGTACATACTTTTCTTTTGCCTGTTTATTTTATCATATTTTGGTGATATTGACAATTAATTTATATTAAATATGTCTTAACCCATGCAGAGTATGATGAGGAACAATGGAAAAATGACCCTTACTTTTAATCCTGAGAATTACAAACAATTATTAATAACTTATCTTCCTAGAGTCATAAAAACTGAAGCAGAGAATGAGAAAGCTTTAGCTATTGTAGAAGATTTAATGCACCGAAAACGGACTCCTGAAGAAGATGAATTATATCAGCTTTTAGTTACTTTGATTGAAAAGTTTGAACAAGAATATTATCAGCCTAATCAGCAGAATAATCCCCAATCAATGCTTTTGTTTCTTTTAGAAGAGTCTGGTAAAAGCCTAACTGATTTACAAGCTGTGTTAGGTTCAACAACTGCGGTTGATGAGATTGTGCAAGGACAAGCTAAAATGACTCCAGAACAAGCTAGAAAAATTGCAGATTTTTTTCATGTAAATCCGAGCTTGTTTACTGAATAATTAGATTTAACTATTAATCAACCGGAAATCATCGATAAAGAAATTACTGATTGAGGAAATCTACTCATTAAAGCTGGTAAAATTGGGCAAGGTAATTGATCTTGTAAATTTTCCGGTTTACTCCATATAAAAGGCGCTTTTTGAGCAGCAGACATCCATAATAATCTTTTTGCTCTCGTCATCGCTACATATAAAAGACGGAATTCTTCAGCTGTTTTTAAATACCCTGCTTGTTCCCAAGCATCCATGATTTCTGGTAATTCTGCTTCTTCATTATGTAGGCTGGCGCGAATTTGGGCACGGGCGACTTCTGCTAATGTAAAATTGCCTAAAAATTGGGCTGGGGCGGGTACTCGCAAGTTTCCGGGAATCATATTTGCGTGTAAAAATGGCAGAAAAACATAGTCCCAATCTAATCCTTTGGCTTTGTGCATTGTGATTATGGTTAATCTTCCCGGTTGAGTATATTGGCTTTCGTTTGCTTCGGTATCTACTGGTTCAAATCTTTCGGAACTGACGATTTCACTTAAAGCATTGAGGATGTTATTCATGGACAGAGAACCAGCGATTTGTCGGGCTATTCTTTCGGCTAATTTGTCAGCGGTGGCTAGTTCTGTTTGGTCGTAATTTAATGCTAATGCCAAAAAAGTAATCATTTGAAAAATGGGTAATTCTAATCTGGCGCGGAGTAATTTGCGACAAAAACTACTGGCTTTTATGACATCTTCTGATTGGGGTGGATCGAGAGGACTGGGATAGAGAAATTGTTCGGGTAAACTAGCAAGGGCGTTCAAATCTTGCGGGGGAATTAATTGTCTGGTGACTAATACTTCTAAGGCGGATTTTAAGTAGTCGGGGGAGTGGGGTCGATCGAGAAATTGCAGCAAAGATAAAACTTCAGCGGGAACGTGAGAATGTCGATCGCGTTCTGCAACTTCATAAATCTCGATTTGCGTGCCAAATTCTTGCTTTAACTGTTGATGCACAAATCGCCCTTGGTCGTTAGTTCTTACTAATACTGCTGCTGACCTTCGTTCTTGAGGAAATTCGGCAAAAAGTTCAATTATCCTTTGACCAATTAACTTGACACTTTGGTAAGTATCTTTAGGAAGATAAATTTCTAAACCTCGACCTACTGGGGTAGGATTAGCATCAGGTTGCGGATCGTTTATATCCACAGGTAGAATCATTTGCGGGCGAAAAGGTTGTTCTGTTCCCGCTAATTTCGAGTTATTTACCCAGCTTAAAACAAAGTTAGCTGCATTAATTATAACTTGACTACTGCGACCCGCCCGATCCATTGTTGCTAATAAATTTTGGGTTTCACACTCATTGCAAAAACGGCGAAAATAAATCGGATCTGCGGGGGTAAAAGTGGAATTAATGGCTTGATTTGGGTCGCCAACTCTGACTAAATTGGGTGGCGCTTCGGGATTATCTGGATCTGTAGAGAGAATTTCTAAAAGTTTAGTTTGTAAAGGCGAAGAATCTTGGGCTTCATCTTCAAAAACAGCAAATACTTGACTTTGTAAAGTTCGTCTGGCGCTGGGATTGTCCAAAACTCTTAAAGCTGATAAAATCATTTCATCGTAGTCGATAAAATCACGGGCTTTGAGTAATTCTTGGTAATTTTGGTAGAGTCGGGCTGCGATCGCCAAAATTCCATATCCATCAGTTGATTTTTCGCTAATTTCCCAGAGTTTTTCCGGTAAATAACCAGAACTTTTCGCTTCATGAATTACCGTTTTAGCCAACTCAGGTAAAACTTCCGTTCTTAACACTGACTGACGGCGCAATCTTTCCGTTTCTTCGCCATCAAATTGTATCCCTTCGAGTAAAAGTTGAAACTGTCGCGGATAATCAATAATCCATTTTTCCACTGCGGTGCGAATTAAACGGTGACTTTGATTAGCATTAATTACGGTGAGATTGTCTAAATTTAAACCGGATAAATCTGGATAACGGGTAGCAATATTTAATGCTAAACCATGTAAAGTTTGAACGACAAAACCTGTTTGGGGTATAGATAATTTTTCTCGTAAATATTCGCGGATTTTAGCTTTAATATTAGCAGCTGCGGAACGGGTGAAAGTAACAACTACTAATTGCTTGCGGTTGTGGAGTTGGTGACGGGCGATCGCGATCGCAGCTGCACCAGCCATTCCCGTCGATTTTCCCGCACCTGGAACTGCTGACACCGCTAAAGGGCCCGATCGCCAGTCAGCCATTTGTCTTTGTCCCGATCGCAAGCTATTTCTAATTTTTTGTAGCGCTGGTTCTATATTGGGGTTCATTCAGCCAAAATTAAGATTAAAGACTAACTTTTCCGGCTAATGGTTGACGTTCTCTGCTATTAACTCAAGTTGCCAGTTATATTGAGTAGGGTGCGTCAAAGCGCTAAATTGTGGATCTAATCACTAATTTTATGACTCTGACGCACCCTACAGCCTAAAAAAATATTCTTTCATTAATAACTAGCAACTTGGGTTATTAACGTAAGTTGCTAGTTACGGTTGAGTAGGGTGCGTCAGACCGATAAAGTTAGCTATCTTACCCAAAATTCTGCTATCTGACGCACCCTACAGCCTCAAAATTAATAACTAGCAACTTGGGTTATTAGACTATTACACCAAATTTTAGTTCAATTATCGCCAAATAAGTAACTTTCTACTTTTCTAGAACTCATCAATTTTAACAACAAAACAAAATTGACTGAGATTAGCAGTTTTCAGGAAACTTTCTTAAAATTGGGAATGTTATCAGAAAAATTTTGTGTTTTGTCATTGCTAATTAGCAAATAACACACAAACCTTTATATGTCAATGGTTAATGAATGTAAAATTTTATAACGTGACTCTACCATTGACGGAGATATTAAAATCGTTTACAACTCCTCAGCAAAACAAATACTATGGAACTGCTGCACCAACCAGAAGAAATTATCGCCCAACGTTATCGGATTGTGAATATCCTGGGACAAGGTGGAATGGGGATAACATACGAAGCCCAAGATTTGCAAACCCAAGGTAGGGTAGCAATTAAAGCGCTATCTCTTAACCGTGTAGGAGACTGGAAAGCCGTAGAACTTTTTGAAAGAGAAGCTCATGTTTTGTCCAATTTAAACCATCCTTGTTTACCGAAATATTTAGATTATTTTCAGGTAGAAACGCCAAACAATCACAGCTTTTATTTAGTGCAAGAATTGGTAGAAGGGCGATCGCTTTATTCCTTAGTTCACAGTGGATGGCACGCCACAGAAAACGAAGTTCGCCAATTAGCTAGCCAAATTTTAGATATTCTTAACTATTTGCACCAACTTACACCACCAATTATTCACCGAGATCTCAAACCACAAAATATTATTCGGAGTAAAGATGGAGGCATATTTTTAGTAGATTTTGGGGCAGTAAAAACCACTTACCAAACCACCTTTAGTGGCGGAAGTACAGTAGTGGGAACTTATGGTTACATGGCACCAGAACAATTTCGCGGACAAGGTTATCCCGCCACAGATTTGTATGGTTTAGGGGCAACTTTGTTATTTTTAATGACTCATAAATCACCGTCAGAATTCCCAACTCGCCAACTAAAAATTAACTTTCGTTCTCAAACAACAATTTCAACAGAATTAGCTGATTGGTTAGAAAAACTGTTAGAACCAGCAGTAGAAGATCGATTTGTATCTGCTAAAGAAGCTTTAAGTGTATTATTAGGACAAGGAGTACTTGTACGAAAACGTCATCGTCCAATTGGTAGTCGGATTACCTTTAGTAAAAACGAAAGAAAGTTAGTTGCAGAAATTCCGCGATTAGGTTGGGGATACTGGGATTTTCATAATTTTATTATTGCCTTGATATCACTGATTACATCAATTGTTTTGTTTTCTTTCCACCAGTTCACATCTATCAGCCTATTCTTCTGGATTTTCCCCCTGTTTTCGATTATTATATTGATGTTTGGGTTAAACAAACTGAAAGACAGTATTTTCAAATTATTGGGGCGGACACAGTTGGAAATCGATCGCAAAACCTTTAAAGTTAAATGGTCTTTTCTGGGTGTATTTTATCAAATTCAAGGAAAAACTAAGTACATTGAAAGAGTAGAATTAAATAGGTTTGTTCGTCCAGAAGATGAGTTAGTGGCTAAATGGAAAAACGAAGTTCCGCAAATAACAACAGCTTGTGCTTTAATTGAAGGAGTAAGAATTCACCGTTTTGGTAGTGGGTTAACTGCTTTGGAAAAAGAGTGGTTATTGCAGGAAGTTGCTAGTTTCCTGAGAAAACCTTTACCTCAGTCTAATTTGCCCAGGTAAAGGAATGAAATTTTCGCGTCATTATTTGAGTTTAGCGATCGCCCTCGCCATAGCAACAACCTTAAGATTCTGGAATTTAGAACTAAAACCCTTATGGCTAGATGAAGTAATTACCGCTTTATTTAGCCTGGGAAAAACCTACGAGAATATCCCTTTAGATCTGTTATTACCCGTAACCAGTTTTCGGGATATTTTCACCTTAAATCCTGCTACCAATTGTCCAACAATAGCGCAAAATATCATTAAGTATTCTACTCATCCACCTGTGTTTTTTTGTTTAATGCACGCTTGGGTAGAAATAGTTTTAAATAGTCCAGTTAAACATAGTTTAGTTTGGGTTTTGCGATCGCTTCCGGCGTTGTTTGGAGTGAGTGCGATCGTATCCATATATTACCTCAATCGCATCGCCTTTAGCAAAAAAGCTGGTTTAGTTAGCGCCGCAGTAATGGCGGTTTCTCCCTTCGCCGTTTACCTTTCCCAAGAAGCAAGACATTACACTTTACCACTATTTTTAATTACCCTTTCATTAATCACATTAATTCAAATTCAACAAGACATTTTTCGCCTACAAAGACGGTTATTAGTTTGGCTAACTTGGGTAATAATTAACAGCATTGGTCTTTACGTTCATTATTTCTTTGTTTTAGTTATCTTTGCTGAAATTGCTACAATTTTAGTATTACTTTATCAAGCAAAACCAAAAGTCAAATATTTATTAATTTCCGCTAGCTTTTCCCTCTTACCTTTCCTGCTTTTTTTACCTTGGCTATCAATATTATTCGGACATTCTAACCGTTCTGAAACAGATTGGATATCGCAACCAGAACATCTTATTCCTTTTGCTCAAACTTTGCTAGGTTGGCTATTAATGGTAATAATTTTGCCAGTGGAGAGTCAACCGCTTTGGTTAGCTATTCCTGCGGGAATATTAATGTTAACTTTTGGGATTTGGTTAGGATGGCAAGTAATCCAAGGAATGAGACAAATTTGGCAAAATCCCCAGACACATTTAGCGACTTTAACATTAGGAAGTTTTACTATATTTGTGTTGTTAGAATTCTTGGCAATTATTTACATTTTAGGCAAAGATATTACCGTTGCACCCCGTTATAATTTTGTTTATTATCCGAGTTTTTGTGCATTGTTAGCTGCTAGTTTAGTGGCGAGAGATGGGGAAAAAAAGCGATCGACAATCAATTACCTAATCTTAGCTGGATTAATTAGTAGTATTTTCGTAGTCAACGGATTAGCCTTTGAAAAACCTTATAATCCGCAAAGAGTAGCAAAAAATATGCTGCAAGAACGATCGATTCCTTTAATGGTGGTAATGGCATATAAAGACACACAAGATATAGCATTAGGATTAAGTTTTGCATTAGGAATCGATAAATTTCAGCCAAAACTTTGTCAAAATAACAATGAAACTTGTCCAAAATTCGCCTTTTTATCAGCAACTTATGGTTATCAAACAGTTTGGGAAAGTATCGCTAAATTACCCAAACCGTCAAAAATTCCTTTAAACTTATGGGTAGTTGCACCTGGATTAAAAAGAGACAACTACCCAGAAAAATTAGCCATTTCCCCACAAACTAACTGCACCAAAGATTTATCCGCCTTTTACCGAATCGGCGTACCATATCAAAAGTACAAGTGTCATTGGTTAAATTAAAAAAGAACTCAGACAAAAACAGATAACTTACATAGGGCTTGCTGAAAAAGTCTGTTGGTGAGGGTAGGGACACGGCATTATTAATGTTTGCAATTCCTACAGTTATCTTATTAATGCCGTGTCCCTACAATTTCCCTCAAAAAGGCAAGGATTTTCAGCCGAAAGATGTGATAACCTTGCACTTGTTTTAAGCAAAAAAAGGCGCAAAACCTTTGCCTGTATTATCCTCTACCTTTTTTCAGCAAGCCCTACATATACCATCTGCGTACCCTACGGGAAGGCTGCGCCAACATCTGCGTTCATCTGCATTCATCTGCGTACTAAAAAAAAAGATTCCGAACACTTACCAGAAACCTAATAAAAACAACTACTCATCAATTTGCCAAACATCCTTAGTCAAATCCTCATCTAAAATGCGCTTAGGATTCAAAATGAGAATTAGCTTACCGAGTAAAGTTTCTTCTGGCGATTCTTCAAACCATTGAAATTGTAAAACTTCCCCTTGTGCAAAAGCGAAATAACTACTATCGTCCCATTCTCGTTGCGATCGATCGATCACCACCAAAACCTCTTCCTGATAACTAGAATCTTGATTAGGAAGCAAAGATCGATCGCACAAAACCGCCACAGGATCTTCCGCCTTCAACAAAACTTGCCAACCGGGAACCGCCACCCAAGCACCTTCGCCAGAAAATTGTACCATGCGGAAAGGCCCCGTTTCCTCCACAAAAGGCACTGCCTTTAAATCCGCCACCGACAGAGGCATTTTCCCGACAACTGGCAACAAACGAGGCATTTGTTCTTCCGTTTCCAATCGATAAAAAGGTAAAATCGGAGCCGGACGTTTGGGAGTAACGCTAAAATCAATTAACAGCTTTTCAACTTGTTGCCTAGCACTATCAGTTTGAGCAAATCTTAACCCTTTGGCGATTAAACGCGATCGCTCTTGTAAATCCGACTGTTGGCGTGCTAACCTCCAGTAATGATAAGCCATCGCATCACCAGCATTATTGCTAAACCCAGCAGGCGGAACTCTTAAGCGGGAAAAATCCTTCATCGCCTTCGCCACTTCCTTCGCATCCTCAGAGTTCAACCCATGAGTTAAAGTAAACGTAGCCGCTGCTGCACGTTCCGGTTGCGTCAGAATGCGAAACTCGTACAAACTATCGCTTCCGGTTTTCTCGAAATGCGATCGCACCTGCTCCGACACACCAGCATTCACCATGCTAATGTATACTTGAGCCGCTACAATCACCTGATTTTGGTGAATCGGTTCAAAGCCAGTTTCCTCAAAGATTTTTTGGGAACTTAAACCTGCTTTTTGCAGAGTTTGGCAAGCTTGTCCCCACTCCACCCAAGAACCTTCCTTGCGGCGGAGACTCAGCAGCAAACCATCCACATCGACATTAGTTGGTTGGGAATTAGGATTGGGAGTATCTGAAGAGAAATCAGTCATAATGGCAAATGGTAAATGTAGAGGCGAGTTTTGTGGTTAATTCTTCTACTGTAATGCGAAAATTATCTCTTAAACTCGCCCCTACTTGCTAAAATTTCAGTTTAGAACAGAGCAAGTTAATTAAAAAATCTGAACTCCCCTGGAACGATCGCTTAGTTCAACTGCAATAATTGTTACGATTCAGCTATGAGCCATCGCTTAGTTGAGATTAACTGTAAAAATTAGATTCAAGTCTTATGGAAAATTCCATTCCAGAATTAGAAAACATCCTTCGTCAACTTATGAGTCTCGAAAGACGTAAAAAAGCCAAAATGTTGGTTGTAGACGATGAACCAGATAATTTAGATTTGCTTTATCGTACCTTCCGACGAGATTTTCAAGTCCTGAAAGCGGAAAGCGGTATTCAGGCATTGGAAGTATTAGCAACTGAAGGCGAAGTCGCTGTGATTATCTCCGATCAGCGAATGCCGGAAATGAAAGGCACAGAATTTCTGAGTAAAACTGTACCGCAATTCCCCGATACTGTAAGAATTATCCTCACCGGATTCACTGATATAGAAGACTTAGTAGACGCTATCAATTCTGGACAAGTATATAAGTATATCACTAAGCCTTGGGACCCTTTAGAACTTAAGGGAGTAGTGCAACGTGCTACTGAGACTTACGAATTACTCAAACAACGGACAGAAGAATTACGCCGTGCGAATGCACAGATGGCGTTGCTGTCTACTATAGTGCAAGTAGCCCAATCAGCGACTAAGGTGGAAGAATCTTTACAACCGATCGCGATCGCCTTTGGCGAAAATTTTGCCGCCGATGGTTGTATTTTGCAACTAGTAGAAAACAATTCTTTAAATTCGGCTCAAGGTATTTACAGCGTGGATAGTCCGAGCGAAAATTGGTTAGCAGAAGATCCATTGGTGAAAGATGCGATCGCAAACAAGCAATTACAAGGATCGGTAAACGTCCCCGCAGATGCTAACTTGTCAGAAGTCAGTCATTACTCATCCTCCGGTATTCAAGCACATATTATTGTTCCCATTATTTACCGAGATCGAGTAATGGCAGTTTTGTCTCTGCAATGGAAAAATCCTTGCCAACTGCGAGAAGATGAAATTAAACTAATTCATCTTTGTGCTCAACAAGTTGCACTAGTTCTCACCAGTACCAAAGCTGCTTAATGATGACCGATCGAAAGAGTGAAATTCAAGCCATCTTCAACAATATTGCTCCAGTTTACGACAATCTCAACGATTGGTTAAGCCTGGGACAACATCGAGTTTGGAAACTGATGACAGTGAAATGGAGTCAAGCCAAAACAGGCGACACTTGTATAGACTTGTGTTGTGGAAGTGGCGATCTGACGCAAATTTTAGCGCGTCAGATCGGAAATACTGGTCAGGTGTTTGGGGTAGACTTTTCTGCGGGATTATTAGCTATAGCTAAACAACGGGTGCAAAATCATTATCCACCATTGGCGATCGACTGGGTAGAAGCAGACGTTCTCCAACTTCCCTTTCCCGACAATTATTTTGACTGTGCCACAATGGGTTATGGACTGCGTAACGTCACCGACATTCCCATTTGTCTGCGCGAATTATACCGCATTCTCAAACCCGGAGCCACTGCCGCAATTCTCGACTTTCATCGTCCTGACAATCCCGTAATGCAAAACTTCCAGCAGTGGTATCTTAAAAATCTGGTAGTTACTGCTGCTGAACAGTTCGGTTTAACAGAAGAATACGCTTATATTAGCCCTAGTTTAGACAAATTTCCCCAAGGTCAGCAGCAAGTAAACCTAGCTCAACAAGCCGGATTTAGCACTGCTACTCATTATCCGATCGCTGGTGGCATTATGGGTGTTTTACGAATTACAAAATAGAATAAAAGTAATTGGTTGTTGGGTAGTCATCCCCAACTCTCCTATTGACTCTGAAAAAATCTCCCGTCACAGTCGTAGGGGTAATTCATGAATTACCCCTACGACTTTGGGAAGATGTCAACATTTACCATTTACAACTAAGTTGAATCTCTCTAATTTCTGGCTTTATATTAGTCCTCCCATACTTGGTGCAATCATTGGCTATTTCACCAACGATATAGCCATTAAAATGCTGTTTCGTCCCTACAAAGCTAAGTATATAGGTAAACAACGGCTACCTTTTACACCTGGTTTAATTCCCGCCAATCAGGAACGCTTGGCAAAGCGAATTTCTGATACTATCATGGGGTCGCTATTAACACCTGAAGAATTACAAAATTTGGCGCGTCGTCTGTTAGAAACGGAACGAGTGCAAGGGGTAATTCTCTGGCTGTTGCGGTTAGCCTTAGATCAATTACAATCAGCAGATAAAGAAGATAAAACTGTTAAAGTAATTGCGGGAATCCTGCGAGATTTACTAGGTCAATCTTTACCCAGGTTGCTGAAAGTTCTAGCGCGTCGGGAAGACTTTTTAGAACCACAATTAAATCAAATATTTGACAAAATTTTATTAGAATTTCAACTGAGCGAACAACAAGCCAATCAATTAGCAGATTGGCTTTTACAGGTAGTTTTGCCTCCCGAAGTATTGCGAGTTGCTATAATTGATTTTCTCACCGATCGCAACATCCAACTAATAGATGAAAAGTTTCGCGGCGAAACTAGTGGAACTTATTGGGTAGTCGCGAATTTGTTTGGTTTAAAAAACACTTTAGCAAGGTTAAGAACTTATTGTCTGGATGAAAAAGAAGAAGCAAATCAGCGGTTAACTGAATTAACTCAATCTTTTGCAGTGAGACAACGCTTGCAAGAATGGTTACAAAATATATCTTTGCAAAATCTGCCAATTTCTACAGTGCGCCAACTACGTAAAACTATGCGCGAAAGTATTCGCAGTTACGTGCAAGAACGTGGTGTAGAATTAATGGAAGGTTTAAGTGATTCGATCAACTGGGAAGGCACTACTCATATTATCTTAAATAGATTAAGAAATTCTCCAGTTGTTAATTCTTCTTTGACAGTTGTAAGTAAGGAATTAGCTTTAGTTTTAGAACGTTACTTAGAGCGAGATTTAGAAAATATTGTGGAACAAATTATCCCGATTCTCAATATTGACCAAGTAATTATTCAACGAGTGCAAGCAACTTCTCCCAGAGATTTAGAATTAGCAATTCAGGGAATTGTCAGAAGTGAATTGCAAGCGATCGTTAATTTAGGCGGAATTTTAGGTTTTGTTGTCGGGTTAATGCAAACAGTAATTTTGTTTATTCAAAAGTAGTGTAAAATTCTGGTGTAAGGGGACTGGGAATCTGATAATTAATTTTTACTTGTGAGTTAAATCACAGCCATAACCTTAACTGCAAGTATACTCTAAAAACTAAACCCTCTAAGTTAAATACTATGTCTATTTCCTTCCCCGATGAACCTGTTCCCCTAGAAATTTGTGACGATCGAGTAGTGCGAGTTAAGGGAACGCGAGTAACTCTTGACACAATTGTCGTTACTTTTAATCAAGGAAAAACTGCCTTAGAAATTGCATCGCAATATCCATCTTTGCAATTAGTTGATGTGTATGCGACAATAGTGTTTTATTTACGACATCGCCCTTATGTTGATGCTTATCTACAAGAACGGCAAGAACAAGCTAGGGAAATTCGTGAATTAAATGAAGCTAAATTTGCCGATCAGGGTGTGCGCGATCGCCTTTTAGCACGCCGGAGTCCATCATAAAATATGCTACGATTTCTCGCCGACGAAAATTTTAATTACCACATCATTAAAGAGTTACAAAATCGTCAACCAGAATTAGATATTGTCTGGATTAAAGATATTAATTTTTCGGTAAGAGACGATGATAAACTGCTAGAGTGGGCTAGTCAAGAGGGAAGAATTATATTGACTCATGATGTCACAACCATTACTGAATTTGCTAATCAAAGAGTTGCTGCCGGATTAGCGATGCCGGGAATATTTGCTATTAGCGTTGAGGTGAATAGCGATCGGATCATTGCTGACATTTTACTATTAGCAGAATGCAGCAATGATGGGGAATGGTCAGGACAAATACGCTACTTGCCATTATCTTAAAATCTTACCTGAATAATCGTCGGAAAGTACCAATTGGGATTGCCCAACTCAATGATTCCATTCTTTGAAAAACTGCTGCTGATGGCATTGTACCATCAGCAAATCTGTAAACGGCAATCCCTTGGGGGGGAAATTTCAATCTGCCATTAATCCCGATTAATCGCCCATTTTGATCTAAAACTGGCCCCCCACTCATGCCATTTTCTACTTCGTTAGTGTAGCCTAATTGATAACCTCTGGGGAGCGAGCGATCGGAAATCATTTCCAAAGTTCCTTTAGTTAACCGAAAAGCCCTAGTTCCCCAATCACGGGTGCTTTCTATTGCTTTCGGATTAATCCAATACCAATTAGGAAAACCCGCCGCATATACTGCTTCTCCCATTACTAAAGCATCAGAATTTCGCATTTCTGCTACTTGGTAAATTTGCGGACTAGTAAATTGTACTATCGCTAAATCATCATCTCCAAACTCAGGGTAAGTTAACTTTTGAGCGGGATAAGTACGCCCATCTGAAGTTAAAATTGTATAATTATTACTAGATTTTTCATTTAGTACATGATCGCAAGTAAGGACTGTGTAAACTTGTCCTTTGCGGCTAATGATTACCCCAGAACCAGCGCTGGAATTAGAGAAAATTCT
Organism: Floridaenema aerugineum BLCC-F46; assembly: GCF_041929345.1. Lineage (NCBI taxonomy): Bacteria > Bacillati > Cyanobacteriota > Cyanophyceae > Aerosakkonematales > Aerosakkonemataceae > Floridanema > Floridanema aerugineum. The sequence continues at coordinate 72,394 of NZ_JBHFNQ010000065.1, read as the reverse complement.
GACAGTAACTTGCCTAGCAACTTCTGGTACAGAAACATTATTTACGGCTAGATTTTGGGAAAATTTAGTATGGCTTTGATTTTCCAAACTTGCTGAATTTTCTGTTAATAAAGTTGTTGGTAGAAAAGCGATCGCACCCAAGTACACAGCTAAAGATTGATGAGAAAACAGCCAGAATAACAACCACACCACAATCATTTAATTCCCTAAATAACATTTTTAAGATACCAAAAAATGACCGACCTGGGAAGTATAAAACCTCCCAGGTTAGTTGGTGGTAGAAATCTCACAACCTATTACCAATTCCTAAATACCATTATCTACAGGTCGAGGGCGAGAAACCGGATTGCTAGGGCGAGAAACGGGCGGTTGTGGGCGGACAACAGGTGTTTGATCGTCGCCATATTTGTCTTCAAAAGCTTCATTAACAATTCTTTCCAAACTAACTCGTTTTGGAGTTGAAGATGGACGACGATTAATTCCTGAAGAAGGAGCAAAAGAAACCACTGGCGTACCAGAACCACTGACACCAAAGTTTAGTAAATTATCCAAAGCTGCATTAGGGTTAGTGGCATTGCGACTATCCAAAGTTAGGAGTAAATTTCTGGAATTACAAACATTTTGCCCACCGTTTGTGTAACAAATGACAGGTAAATTATTCACTCTACCAGTTGTTAATTGTAAATTAGTTAGTCGTCCCCCATTTTCACCAACTGCTCTGGTTAAGCGATCGGACACCATGCGACAACGATTTTCGGGAGTATATTGACTACCAAACTCGAAAGTTCTCCAAAGCAGGATTGGTGAAGTAACTCTTTCTCCTCTGCGAGCAACTGTGGCATAACTTCTACCTTCAGTAACGCATTCAAAAGTAGTTGTTAAATCAGTTTGTCGATCGGGCGTGACACTTTCTGCTGGTAATCTTTCTGCTGGTAATCTTTCTGCTGGTACTGTTTGTTGAGCTTTTACCGGATTTGTTACAGCAAAAGTGCTAGATAAAGCGAGAGTCGATAGAAAAATTTGCGTCAAGAATTTAAATTTCATGAGAAATACACCATTAACTATTTCATTTACATCTCATCTATTTGTTTTATTTGACTCTCTGATTTTGGCAAATGTTCCGCAATCAACAAATGATTTTAGGTTCGTTGTCAGCACAGAGCGTGCTAGAACGCTCTGTGCTTACAACAAACTTATAACCATTTTTAAAGCTGAATGAGGATAAACCCTCTCACTCAAGGGGTAAAATTTGGGCAGAAAGGAATAGCGAGAAAATGGATTACAAAACAGCCCGAAATTTCCTCATTAATCAGGGAACTGCCCTGGAAACCCAGCGAAATCCTGACGACTTTCTGATGCGCCTGAGTCAGGAGAAGTCACCAGTACCGGGACAGCAGACATCTATATTATTAGCGTTGAAAATGGTGTTCGATGCTTTGAAGGATGAAACCAATTTGGACAAAGAATTAGTGAATGCGTTGCATTTGCTGAGTTTCGAGAGTCGTCGCCTCTACGAAAAGGGACTTCGTGCCGGGGTTGAGTGGCCTTTTTTGCTTAATGAAGATTTAAACCGGATTGATCTCGCTGTCAGAAGTATTTTTTCCGGTACTTGGCAAAGTTAAGGGGATTGGGGAAGTTTTGAGTTTTGAGTTTTGAGTTTTGAGTTAAGAAGAGAGTTTTGAGTAATGAACTTCTCTTGCTCCTCTGCCCCTCTGCTCCTCTGCCCCTCTGCTCCTCTGCTCCCCTGCCCCCCTGCCCCTCTGCTCCCCTGCCCCTCTGCTCCTCTGCTCCTCTGACCCCCTGCCCCCTTAACGGTTGCGGAGTTGTGCTTCTAGTTTGTCTAAGTCACTCTTGAGTAAGATGGTGATTTTGCCCATGATTGGTTTACCGTCTTGGGGTTGGGGAAATTCTACCCAGTAGGCAAAACGCGATCCTAATCTTAGTTCGCCTTTGAGTGCTTCTTGTAAGGGTAAGGTTAAGGTGCGTGCTTCTTGTACCATTTCGGGATTTGGGTAAGAGTAAATTACTCGCGCTTGTTGGAAATCTTGGTAAATCTCTAACCCGTAGATGACGCGTAGTGATTCTTGGAGACGGTTGGGGGTGACACCGTTAATCATGTCAAAGAGGTTGATTTTTTCGGTGCGAACAATGCCGGGATCTCCTGGTGGTGTTGCTAAACCTGGGGCGAAAACGGAAGCTTCAAAGGTGAATCTTTGGGCGGGTGTATCAGTTCTGTGTACTAGCAGTGTTTGTCCGCTATAGGGACTTAGGGTGGGATTTCCTTTGATCCAAGCGGCAACTTCTGCTGTTGTCTGTCCTGGTAAGGCGTTGGCCCGATCGCTAAAAGTGGCGATCGCTATTCCCAACCCCAACATTAATAAACCCAAAGCTTTCATAGTCAATATAAAAATAGATTCTTGCTCTGCCACTAGGATGACATATTCGGCAATATTGCTACTTTAATTGACTTCCGATTCTTCATATCTTGAAACACCTGTTCTAAATCTTTCAAGGGACGATGTTCGCTAATTAATAGTTCAAAGGGAATGGTGCGACTTGCTAAGAGTGAGAGTGCTTCCCTAACATATTTGGGTGTGTTGTGAAAAACGCCTTTTAAGGTTAGTTCGCTGTAATGCAGTTGTTCTGTATTCACGGTGATGGTAGTATCTCGCGGACAACCTCCGAATAGGTTAACGGTAGCACCGGGACGAGCACAAGCGATCGCGCTTTCCCAAACTGCTGGAACTCCCGTCGCTTCAATCACCACATCCGCACCCCATCCTTCCGTCAGTTCTTTAACTACCGTCGGAATATCTGTTATTTGATGATAATTAAAAGTTTGGGTTGCGCCTAATTTTTGCCCGATTTCCAATCTTCGATCGTTGCCTCCAAAGAGGAAAATTGGGGATTGGGGATTGGGTACTGGGGACTGGGCGATCGCAGCGACGAACATTAGACCGATCGCTCCATCTCCAATTACTACCACCCGATCGCCCCTTTTAATATTCGACCTCGCCATCCCATGCAATACACAAGCTAGAGGTTCGGTCATTGATGCTAAACCATCAGGCAAATCATCTGGAATTGGTAATAAATTATGTTTAACAATTTGGGCTGGAATTTTTAAGTATTCGGCAAATGTGCCATTATTCCAAGTTAAATTCGGGCAAAGGGAATATTCTTTACCTTGACAAAAGAAACAATTCATGCACGGAGCGGAATTGTTGGCGACTACGCGATCGCCTATTTGCCAACCTTGAACATCTTTGCCGATCGCCACAATTCTACCAGCTGCTTCATGTCCAAACAGCGTTGGGGGTCGTAACATTTTAGCATGACCACCTCTACGCCATACTTTCAAGTCGGTGCCGCAGGTGGTTGCTACTCCGACTTGAATAATTATCTCCTCAGAATCAGCGATCGGATCTGCTACTGATTCCAAACGTAAATCTTCTTGACCGTACAGTACTGCACCTAGCAAAACTTTAGGAACCCACTGCCGTGAGCGGACGCGACTGCTGTCCTACTTTATCACGACGGGACATCACCATTGAAGTCAGAGAAGGCACTTCTTGATAACAACTGCTGCAAAACCAATAAATACCTTGATGGCGAATGTGACGCAGCAGTGAACTGCCACAAAATGGACAAGAGTTACTGCGGGTATTCATCTTATTTGCCTCTCTTTAAAAAATAGTTAATTAAACGCTCGCTCAAAAATTTAGTAAATGAATCTCACCATGTTTACAGTGATGTGATTTCTGAAATTATTTTCTGTTTGGTCGCTTCATAACTGAATTTACCGTCCCCACCAAGTTTTTTTGAAGTTTTCATCAATTCTCCGAGAACTGCTCAGGGAAAGTACTGAGTAAATGATTGATATAAGTTTCATCTCACACTCAGGCTTTTTACCTTTTCTGTCCCAGGGAGATTTCATGATTCGGAATAATCTGCTCTCCTTGTTTGCTCACAACTTAGTCTACAGGGTAAAAATTAATTACTTTAACAGTTTAAAAGTGTTTAATTAAGGAATCCATCTATCTTTAGGATAATTTTAAATTTCCTGATCCCATCCGTAAAATCTCTTAATATAATCTTATTTTGCTTGATCCCCATAATGTTATTCTGCAATCTTATTGATGATTAAAAGCAAAAAAATGCCTGACCATTAATGGTTATTACTGATTTATGTGTTCATCGTGAGCCAGAAATAAGTAGGTTTACACACCTCTCTCTTTTGGCTGATACTAGTAAAGTTACTAATAGTATTTTATCTCAATTTTTCTCACTCGGATGCCTTGACAAACTAAAATATTTATCATAAAGCCATAGAGGGTTTATCTCTGACTAAAGTAGGAGGCTAGCAGATAGAGCAATAAGAATGCTTCTACCCAAAGAAAAATTCATGAAATAATTGCCTCACCTTTCTGGCTTATTTGAGGTAAAAGCTGGGATTTAAGCATCAACAAAAGTTGAAAAATTCCGACCGGGGTTCAGGATAGTATTTAGCGATCGCTATCGTTGGGAAAATGTCAAAAGTCCCCTACCTGCGGTTTTTTCAGAGAAGCTAAACAAGGCGGAGCGGGCTGCGTTGCACTACGATCGCATACCTTCTGATAAAATACTTTGGTAGCAATATCTTCTGTAGAAGTTAAAATTGAACGATGGACTCTCAACTCAACAGTAACACAGGTGTTTCCCTAGCATGGGAAACCACCGATGTTAAGACACCGCTAATTTTTAGCGTCATCGAGTTTTTCCTGATTGCCTGTTGCGTTGGTGCGATCGGAGTTGCGATCTTGTTTAAAGATAATTCAACAACGGTGACTTACGCGATCGCAGCGCTGACGATTCTGGTGTTTCTGATTCTGCTGAATCAGCGGTTTCAGGAAACTTACAAGCGATCGACCAAACAACTTGATAATCAAAAGAAAGCCCGACTTTACAGTTATATGTTTGGCAACGATCTCAAAGTTGAAGATGAACCAATCAACTTAATTCGCAGTAGAGCAATTCAATATTGTCAGGAACTGGTTGATGATTATAAATACACGCGACGGAATGCCAGAAACATCTACTATGTCTTTCAACTCTCCACAGTCATTTTGTCAGGAGTGACACCGATATTGGTGTTGTTGGACAAATTGAACACTAGTTCGGGTATAGTACGTTGGCTACCTGTGATTTTCCCTGCGATCGCAGCAATTGTCAGCAGTATTTCCACCTCATTTCCCTTTCAGAAAACCTGGCTGGCTGCCAACACTACTGTAGAATTATTGGAAGCGGAACAGGAAAAATTTATTCTAGGGGTTACACCCTATCGCTTCTCTGATGTGCCAGATGAAGTCCAACGCAAACAAAAGGTACAAGAATCGGTGGAAAATTTTATTAACCAAGTGAATACAATCCACCTGAAACAGATTCAGTCACCTCAAACCGAAACTAAGTCAACTGATTCAGAAACGGCAAAATCCCAATCATAAAGTTAACTACTTGACACTTTCCCGTCACAGTGTAGCTTGACGGGAGAGTGTCAGTTAGCTATTTAATGATAAAGTAAATAAACTACCGAAAAACTTAGCCTATTTGCCGGAATGAATGAGTCAGACTTGCAACGGGTACAAGAGTTTCTAAACCGATGGCAAGGCTCAAGCGGCGACGAAAGAGCCAATAAAGACTCATTTTTTCTCGATTTATGTAAAGCTTTGGGTGTTGAACCGCCTCCGGCTAAGGGTAGTATTGCTGGCGATCGCTATTGTTTTGAAAAAAATGTGAAAATTCCCCATCCTAGTGGTAAAGTGACGACTTGTTTTGTGGATTTTTATAAACAAGGGCATTTTGTAATTGAAGCTAAGCAAGGGGGGGAAGTCGCCGGGAAAGGTACAGCCAAGCGGGGAACGGCAAGTTATTTCAAGGAAATGGAAAAAGCCTTTGTGCAAGGACTTTCCTACACTCGTCATTTAGAACCCCAACCACCTTTTTTAATTACTTGCGATATTGGTTCTCATTTTGAAATTTGGCTAGGTTTTAGTGGAGATTACGGCGGATATGGCGCTAGGCGAACTATTCCTTTAATTGATTTCCAAAAGCCGGATATTTTTGCTTTATTTGTTGATATTTTTACTAATCCACAAAAGCGCAACCCAGAGAAAATTGCGGCGCGGGTGACGCGGGAGGTAGCAGCAGATTTGGCGGCGTTGGCGCGGAGTTTGGAAAGTAATCGTCAACCGCAAGAAGTTGCTAATTTTTTAATGCGTTGCATCTTCACTATGTTTGCGGAAGATGTGGGTTTGTTGCCAGAAAAATTGTTTACTGAAGCATTAAAAGAACGTTGGATTCCCAAACCGAAAAGTTTCCTACCAGAGGTAGAGGCGCTTTGGCAAGCGATGAATGAAGGAACAAGTTTTGGGTTTTCTGGGAAGTTGTTGAAGTTTAATGGTGGGTTGTTTGCTGATGCTTCCGCGTTTCCTTTAAATGGGGAACAATTAGAAGTTTTGTTGCAAGCATCTCAACGAGATTGGAGTCAGGTGGAACCTGCGATTTTTGGTACTTTGTTGGAAAGGGCGTTGGATGCTAAGGAACGAAGTAAATTAGGGGCGCATTATACACCGAGATCTTATGTGGAAAGGTTGGTACGTCCGGTAATTTTAGAACCGATTCGGGAACAGTGGGAGTTGGTGCAAGCTGAGGTTAAACAAACTTTAGAAAATGCTGGAGAAGAACCGACTAAGAAACAGGTAAAAAATGCGATCGCACTAATTCAAGACTTCCTCAAAGAGTTACGAGAAATCAAAATTCTTGACCCTGCTTGTGGTTCGGGAAACTTCCTTTATGTGACTTTGGATTTACTCAAAGCTTTAGAATCGGAAGTTTTGCGAAGGTTGGCAGATATTACAGGTGGGGAACAGTTATCTTTGGATTTCGATCAGGTAAATCCTTCGCAATTTTTAGGGATTGAACTTAATCCCAGGGCAGCGGCAATTGCTGATTTGGTAATCTGGATTGGTTATTTACAATGGCATTTTAAACGCTTTGGAGATATTCCTCCAATTGAGCCAGTTTTACGGGCTTACAATAATATTGAATGTCGGGATGCTGTGTTGGATTATGACAGTAAAGAAATTGCGATCGATCCAAGCACAAAACAACCGCGCACTCGTTGGGGTGGTAGGATGATGCGGCATCCTGTTACTGGGGAAAATGTGCCAGATCCTACAGATCAAATTCCCATTTATAAGTTTATTAATCCCCGTCCTGCTGAATGGCAAGAAGCAAATTATATTGTTTCTAATCCGCCTTTTATTGGAAATGCGAGAATGCGGGAAGTTTTAGGCGATGGGTATGCAGAAACTTTGCGCCAAGTTTATCAAGATGTCCCGGATACTGTTGATTTTGTCATGTATTGGTGGCATAAGGCGGCGGAGTTGGTGAGATTAGGGAAAGTCGAAAGGTTTGGGTTTATTACTACTAATAGTATTCGGCAAGTTTGGCAGCGAAAAGTTATTGATTTTCATCTAAGTCAAAAGAATCCTATTAGATTAATTTTTGCGATTTCCGATCATCCTTGGGTTGATGGGGGTGCTGCCGTTACCATTGCCATGACTGCTGCTGAATTAGACGATCGCAATAAACTTATACGAATTGCTAATCTCGGTATGGTAATTGCTGAGGGTGAAGCTAACAATCCTGAAGATGAAGCTGAACAAGTTAAAATACAATGGCAGAGTGTAGGACAGATTCTTTGTAACCTTAAATCTGGTGCTGATGTAGTCAGTACAATTCCATTGCAAGCTAATCGGGGACTATCTTCTAGAGGAGTAACCCTTGCAGGGCAAGGTTTTATTTTAGATGAAGCACAGCTTAAGCAATTGGGATATTTAAGCTCAAACTTATCTAAAGTAATTAAAAAGTATAGAACGGGTCGTGGTCTAATTTATCCAGAACCAGATCGTTTTGTTATTGATTTATTTGGATTGACTGAAGAACAATTACTTAACCAATATCCACTAATTTATCAGTGGCTTGTGGAAAGAGTAAAGCCTGATAGAGAAACTAACAATCGAAAATCTTACAGAGATAATTGGTGGATATTTGCAGAACCACGAGCTAAAATACGTCCTGCACTTCTAGATCTGAATCGTTATATAGTGACACCAAGAACGACAAAACACAGGTTTTTTACATTCATTTTAGAGAATGTGATACCTGAAAGTGAAGTAGTTGCTATTGCTCTTAATGATGCTTACTATCTTGGTACTCTATCCAGCCGAATTCATGTTACTTGGGCATTAGCAGCAGGAGGAGATTTGGGCGGTAATACTCCCCGTTATAATAATTCTGTGTGCTTCGATCCTTTCCCCTTCCCCGACTCCACACCCGAACAAAAACAAAAAATCCGCGAACTCGGAGAAAAACTAGATAATCATCGGAAAAAAGTGCAATCTCAACATCCCGAAATCACGATCACGGGAATGTACAACCTGTTAGAAAAACTCCGTGCAGGAGAAGCTTTTACCGAAGTAGATAAAACCTACAACAATAAAGCTTTAGTTTCCACCCTCAAACAAATTCACGACGAACTTGATGCAGCAGTTTTAGAAGCTTACGGATGGGATCAAAATATCAGTGATGAGGAAATTTTACAACGATTAGTTGCCTTAAATGCGGAACGTTCTGCCGAAGAACGTAACGGTTTAATTCGTTGGTTGCGTCCAGAATATCAAGCCCCCCAAGAAATAGCAACCCAAATGACACTCGCCGGAATTACCGAAGCAGAAGAAGTCATCACCGCACCCGCAGAACAAAAAACTTGGCCCAAAAAACCCAAAGAACAACTAGCAGCAATTCGCGACTTACTCCGCACCACTGGCGGCGAATGGACAGTGGAACAAGTTGTGGTACAATTTAAAGGTGCTACCAGACAGAAAAAAGCGATTTCCGAACATTTAGAAAGTTTAGAAGCGTTAGGAATTCTGCTGAGTCGCCAGGAGAATAACGCAATTCGCTGGCATCATAATTAGTAGGGGCGAAGCATTTGGGCGATAAATTCTGCAACCCACCAAAGATGTTTGTCTCCAAATGCTAATGCCTACGGCACGCAATCGCGTCCGCCCTCCCCCACAGACAACCTGTATCTAAGAATCTTGCGTCAACACAGGGCGAAGCATTCGGATAGTTATATCTTGGTTAAGTTTCATAAATTGTCGCCCGAATGCTTCGCCCCTACACTAAATTAATGTGGCAAAACATCTGAATTAAAAACAATAATTCTGCTGTAGGCAGAGAGGCATTCCCACAGCAGAACAAGCAAAAATATAAAGTTTAATATATAAGCAGCTATCCCAAAATCATTTCATCCCTGGGGGAAGACAGCGCAGAATTACTCTCACTTGTCCTGCCTATTTCTAATATTCCCTTATTCCCGCAGAAGTTAACACCAGAAGGAATTTGTCATAAAACTTCAAATTTTTTTCTAGAGGTGGGGGAGTAGGAGAGGAAGGGGGAAAACTCAAAAAGAAAAACTCTCCCAGTCCCCAGTCCCTAGTCCCCAGTCCCCAATTAATATTCTGGAACAGAACGATCGACTTCCCGACTCCAAGCGGTGATGCCGCCTTTGACGTTAGTACCTTCGATTCCAGCTTGTTTGAGGATACCCAAAGCTTTTGCCGATCGCCCTCCCATTTTACAATGAGCTATTAAGCGATGACCGTTGAGTAATTGTTTAACTTTCTCCACACCTTCGCCACGTTCAATATCGGGTAAAGGTACTAAAACCGCACCAGGAATTTTAGCAATCTCGTATTCACCAGGGTTGCGAACATCAATCAAAACGAAGTCATCAGCACCACTATCTAGCAGTTGCTTTAACTCTTTGACTGTCATTTCTGCCATTTCCATCTGCTGTTTCGCCTCCTCTGCTTTTGCTTGGGTAATGCCGCAGAATTGTTCGTAGTCTATCAGTTTTTCAATTACTGGACGAATGGGATTTGGGCGCAGTTTCAACTCGCGGAATTTCATTTCCAAAGCGTTGAACAGCAACAATCTCCCATTTAAGGTAGTACCTTTGCCGATGATAATTTTGATTGTTTCTGTGGCTTGAATTACGCCAATAATTCCGGGTAAAATTCCTAAAACGCCGCCTTCTGCACAAGAGGGAACCATTCCGGGCGGTGGGGGTTCCGGGTACAAATCCCGGTAATTTGGGCCACCTTCATAGTTAAATACGGTAGCTTGTCCTTCAAACCGAAAAATTGAACCGTAAACGTTAGGTTTATCGAGTAATACACAAGCATCGTTAACTAAATAGCGGGTGGGGAAATTATCTGTTCCATCCACCACAATATCGTAAGGTTTAACGATGTCTAGTGCATTTTCGGCGCTAATGCGAGTTTCGTATAAATCAACCTGACAGTTGGGGTTAATTTCTAAAATCCGGTTTTTGGCAGATTCAATTTTTGGTTTTCCTACCCAAGAGGTGCCGTGAATCACTTGGCGTTGTAAGTTGGAACTATCGACTATATCAAAGTCAACTATTCCCAGTCTGCCAATTCCCGCTGCTGCTAGGTACAACAGTAATGGGGAACCTAGTCCACCTGTACCGATACAGAGGACGCTGGCAGCTTTGAGGCGTTTTTGCCCTTCTAGCCCTACCTCCGGTAAAATCAGGTGTCGGGAGTATCTTTCGTATTCTTCTTTGGATAATTGGACTTGATCCAAATTAGGATTGAGCATGGCAATCTTTATAGCAAAAAGCAGATCTAAGATCTTATCAAAAAAGTATCCTTCGTGTCCTAATTCGCTATCGCGAATCGCTGCGCTACCGTGTCTTCGTGGTTTTTACATTTTGTTTTAAGCGTTGGTGAGAATTTTCTCTTCTTGAAACTGATGCGCGTCATCTAAACACCAACTTCGCACTTCAAGAGCTTTGCCTTCTGACACGGAGACAATTATATAAGAGTATACTGCCCAAGCGATCGCACGATCCATTTCCGATGGTATCGCTGGATGGTCTGGGTGCGAGTGGTAAAATCCCACGATCTGCAATTGTCGATCGCGTGCTGCCTTTTGTGCTTTGATGATGTCTAATGGTGCGATCGCAAATGTCCTCTCTTTACCCCTCACTCCTCCACTCCCCGGAAACTCTGCCCATTTCTCTTCTGACCAAGCGTTTAGTGTCTCCCAAACTTCCACCACTGTTTTCCCTTGATCTCCGATTTTTCCTAACACGATCCCGCAACATTCTTCGGGATACGTTCTTTCTGCTTGTCTGCTGATCGCTTCTAAATGTTCGGGGCAAATTTCAATCATTATTTTTACAAATTTTTACAAGTTTGATTTAACTTTTGGACTGTTTCCTGATATTATTAGATTAGGTTTTGATTCTCATACAATGGAATATTTCCAAAAATAAAAAAAATACAACCATCCCATTATTATAAGTATACCCCGAAACCTGCGGGAAAAACGGTATTCCCGGAAACAAAAAAATTTTTTGAAACAAAAGTTAACAAAAGTTCAATAAACAGGTTTCACGCCGAGATAAAGTTCGGCTACTTTGGGGTCATGGAGTAGTTGGGAACCGGGGCCTGTGAAGCGATCGCGTCCGGCCTCCAAGACGTAACCGCGATCGGACATTTCCAAAGCTTTGCGGGCGTTTTGTTCTACGAGGACGATCGCAGTTCCGCCGCTATTAATTTCGCGAATTTGCTGAAAAACATTATTAACCAAAATGGGAGACAAAGCTGCCGAAGGTTCATCTAATAATAGTAAACTGGGTTGTAACATTAACGCCCTACCCATTGCCAACATTTGCCTTTGTCCCCCGGAAAGAGTTCCGGCGCGTTGACGGCGACGTTGGGCCAAAACGGGGAAAGTGGCGTAAATTTTATCTTTTAATGGTTGCAGGGAGTCATTGCGAATAAAAGCGCCCATTTCCAGGTTTTCTTCGACTGTTAAAGTGGGGAAAACGTTGGCGATTTGGGGGACGTAACACATTCCTCGTTGTACAATTTGATCTGATTTTAACCCGCCAATGCTTTCGCCTTTAAAGGTAATTTTTCCTTGGTGGGGAGTGAGTAACCCAAAAATAGTTTTAGCTAATGTAGATTTTCCGGCACCATTGGGTCCGATGACTGCGACTAGTTCGCCTGGGTATATTTTAAAGTTGACTCCTTGCAGGATGTCTAGGTCTTTGACATATCCTGCGTAGACGTTTTCTACTTCTAATAGTGGGTTACTCATTCGATTTTAGATTTTAGATTTTGGATTGACCTGTTAGAGATTTTGGCTTTCAGGTACTTATGGCGATCGGTAAACCTAATTAATTCAGAAAATGCGTGATTTGAAAGGAATCCCAGTCAAGAGTCCCCAGTCAAGAGTCCCCAAACTTAGGGAGTTTTTTGTAGTTCTGGGCGTTCTTCGGGAACTATGGCACCTTTTACTGGGCAGACTTGCAGACAGATGCCACAATCTATGCAGGTGGTAAAGTCAATCCAATACCAATCTGTGCCTTTGGCGTTTTTGCCTGGGCCTTCATGGATGCAAGCAACGGGACAAGCGTCTACGCAGTCAGCAACGCCTTCGCAGGTATTCGTAACAATTGTGTGTGGCATTCTCTCTCTTGTGAAATTTGACAGACGAGTTTGGTTAGCACTTTTTGGTGAGCTTAGCCATTAAGAATTGTAATGCTTTTTGGCTCAGAGTGTTTCTAGTGTTGGTGAACCGGACTCTTTTACCCAAGCTATTTTGGGGATGCGACGACGACGGGCATATTCCCGAATTTCTTCTGGGTTACGTCCACCCAGGTCTAATTCTACTCTGACTAATTGGGTTGAGGAGCGCAAACTGTGGGCGTAAGCGAAAGCAGAGGCAAAAGCTGCGGGTGTTTGGGCAACGACTAAGTATTCGCTAGTGGGTGTTTCTGCGGGTAACTGTCCGGTGGGGAGTAAAACTTGGTATAACTCTTCAATGTTTAAGCAAAAACCAATACCGGGAACGCTGTTTCCTTGGGGATGGTAGAGGGTTAAAAGTTGATCGTAACGTCCTCCTTGTCCTAAGATATGTTTTCCGGTATCTGTTTCGCCGACGACTTCAAATACTATGCTTGTGTAATAGTTGAATGTTTGAATTAAGCTCAAGTCGAGTGTGACTTGGCAAGTAAGGTTTGTTTGTCCAGCTAAGTTAGGCAAACCTTGTTCTAGTAAGTCTATTAGAGATTTAAGATTATTAAGTGCTTCTTCTCCCGCCGGGTCTAGTTTTAAGTTGGCGACTTTTTGCAGGACATCAGCTGGTTTTCCCCGTAAGTCGAGTAACATCAGGGCCTGTTCTTTAAGTTCTGCATCGAGGGGGAGATTTTCTAGGGTAACACGATCGAGATGTGCGATCGCTCTTCGTACTTTCTCCCGCAACTTATCGGGAAAAGGTGCCAGCAAACTGCGGGTAAGTCCTGCCTCACCCAATACCAAATGCCAACCACTCAACCCCAACTGAAACAAACATTCTGCCAGCAACAGTAAAATTTCCCCATCTGCCAGCAACCCGCCTGCGCCAATTAATTCTACTCCCGCTTGGTAGAATTCCTGCTGTCCGCTGTAGCTACCTTTCTCTGCCCTTCTAAAAACATTAGCGTTGTAATAAAGTCGCTGGGGATAACTTACTCCCGCCATGCGAGTCACTGCTGTTCTGGCAATACTAGCAGTTAATTCCGGGCGCAGTCCCAAATTTTCTTCTTCGGTTCCCGCTTGCAATTGTAATACTGTAGAGCGGTTGATGGCACCACCTGCCATTAAAGTATCCAACCGCTCAATTGTGGAGGTAATAATCCGATGATATCCGCAACGATGGTAAACCTGCTGTAAGCGGTTTTCAATCCATTGTTTTTGAGCAACATCGAGGGGCAATAAATCCCGTGCCCCTGCGGGTGGTTGATGCACCATTACTTCTTCTTCCCATTCCCACCAAACAAATTCAAACCAAATAAACCGCCGCTAGCTTTAGTTTCAGGCTTTTTACTTGCGGCTGCTGTACGTACAGTAGTACGTTTCTCGATTAAATCGATGCGTTTTTTCACTTCTAAAGCTGTTGGCTCTTGACCATTAAATTGTAAGGCGCTTTCTAAGTGAATTTTCGCCATTTTTAACTGTTCCTGATTTAAATAAGCCATTGCTATTAAAGCATGAACGCGACTACTTTTCGGCTCCATCTTCAAAGCATCTCTCAATTCTAGGATAGCTTTGGCAGGATAGTTCTTTTCGATATACTCTTGGGCACGACGGCAGTAGGTTTCGGCAGGAGAAGGTTCTACTTTCGCAGGTTTCTTTTCCGCTACTGGAGGTACTTTACCTGCTGTGGCTGCTGCTGGGTTAGTTTTTGCTGGTGTGGTGACAGCAGGAGTTGCTACTTTAGTAACTTCCGTAGGCTTACTGGCGCTTTGACCTTGGCTAGACTTCCGTACTAAGTAAACTAAATTCAATTCACTGATTTGGGCTGTATTTTGCAGAATTTGGTCCATTGATTCATATTGTTTTTCAATTAGTTTATTCAATGCACTTTTATACTCATGTTCCAAGTTAGTGGATTTGTATAGCTGTTTGGCTAATTCACTTTGCAGGTCAATTTTCTCTCTTTCTTGGACTAGGCGTTTTCCCATGCGAGTTAGCAGTACGTTATGTTCGGCACGACTTTGATCGTTAAACAGTTGTTGATAAGCTGGACTGACTAGTTTCGCGAAGAACTGACTGGCTTGTTGTTTGCTGGCTTCGCTGTCTGCGGTGCAGCTGTCTGGATGCAGACGACGGGAAATTTTCAGATATCTTTTTCTGACTTCGTTAGCTGTTGCATCCAATGGTACGCCTAAAACTGCATGATGGTCTGTGCAATCAAACTTGAATAATCCTTGTTCAATATTAAGTGCCATAATTTAGTGTTCCAGAATTTAGTTCTATACATCTAGTGTACTTCGTAACATCAAAGGATGTAATATCTAGTAATGTTATTTTTGTTGGTGTAAATTAAAAATTTGTTGTTAAGTGTTTTCCCCAATCTGACAAGGGATATACTTGCATAAGTTCGGTACTTAGACTGTTGTGAATACAACTGTTTGTTGCTAAGATTCTTCCTGATTTTATTTGGAAAGGGCTGCCATTGTATGCAGTTACTTTGCCTCCTGCTTCTTCTACTAGTACTATCCCAGCGGTAACATCCCAAGGAGAAAGTCCTCTTTCCCAGTATCCATCTAAGCGTCCACAAGCTACATGAGCTAAATCTAGGGAAGCCGATCCACTACGGCGCACGCCTTGGGTAATATGGGTGAGGTGACAAAATTCGGCGTAATTATTGTCATTTGTCTGCTGGCGATCGTAAGCAAAACCTGTTACTAATAAACTTTTACTTAGTTCTGATGTTTGAGAAACTCTGATGGGAAGACGGTTGCGAGTTGCTCCTAAACCTTTGGCGGCACGAAATAGTTCATTATGAAAAGGATCAAAAATTGCGCCTACTTGGGGAATTCCTGCAATTAAAAGTCCAATTGATGAGGAGAAAAAGGGATATTGATGAGCAAAGTTAGTTGTCCCATCCAAAGGATCGATCGCCCACAAATATTCACTCTCTTGTTCTCCTAACTGTCCTGATTCTTCTGCTAAAATTGCATGGTCAGGAAAGTGGCGATGTAAAATTTCCAAAATTACGGCTTCGGCTGCTTTATCTGCGGCTGTTAATAAGTCTCCCGGACGACCTTTTTCTTCTACTGTTTCTAAGTTACCAAAATAGGATTGTAAGACGGCACCCGCAGCGAGAGCGGCTTCTGTGGCAATGTCGAGAAAGGTTTGTAGCTGTTCGGGGGTTGGAGAACTCATTTTTTAATTAAGTGAAGTTAGGACTCGATAATTATTAATAAAAATATACAACCTTGGATAGAAGTATCCCCTATCAACCCGCTAACGGGCAAGTAGTTTTGAGCAAAAACTTTTGCCTGTGCTGATTAATGCGGGATCTGCTTGCGATCGTCAGGAAATCAAGGGAATTTTGAGTCGTTAATTATCTGTGTTGTTGCCGAAATTGTTCTGGAGGTAGACGTAAGGCTTGATCTGGACTCCAAATCCCTAATCCCATGACTCTAGCGTACTCTTGAGCGCGTTCTAGGCGTTGGTCGTATTTGCGGTTAAGCGATCGGGGTCGAAACAAAGCCCAACCTTCTCTGAGTAATTCTTCATTCAATAGCTTACCATCTTGCCAGATATATGCTAATTGTCGATCGAATTGGTCTTTTGGTTGCAAGTCAGATTCGAGTAATACAGGTTTTTCCCCAATCATTTCCTCTAATCTATCTCTAGCGGTTTCTCCCCAAGGTCTTTGGCGTAAGTCTGGTGCTGACACGCCAATCAGTTGCACCCGTAAAGCTGAATCAGTTTGTTTTTGCGGATCTATTACTTCTAAGGTTTGTCCGCTGACAATCCGTTCTACTTTCAATGTTACTCCTTGGGGAGTACTAGTGGACTGGCATCCCCCCAAGAGTAGTAAACAGCAAACAGTCACCGGGCTAAAGAAATAGGCAATGTTAGTCTTCATCCAAAGGCAAACCGACTTTAACTTTACCTTTTCCAAAATACCGACCAAATTGGAGTTCGTAAACTTCGTCCTCATCTTGTGTTTCCACTTCTAAGTCAGAACGAGCATAACTGACACATAACAGAGCGTAACCTTGTTTCTGTAATTCAAGGGATAGTCCCATTGCTTCTGGTTGATAGATGTCGCCGGAAAGTACTCTGACGGCGCAGGTGGTACAAGCGCCATTGCGACAGGAGAATGGTAGTTCTACGCCTTGGTTTTCGGCGCTGTGGAGGATGTAGCGATCGTCTGGGACTTGGATGGTATGATAGGTGTTCTGTTGGCGATCGTGAATCCGAATTTTATATAAGCGAGACATTGCAAACATTTGAGCGACATAATATATCTTAAATTGAGCCAGAGAAGAATTGCTCTTCAGAAAAAACCGAGCGGAGGGATAGACTCTCTTTGTAATTTATGCTAAGATAGACAAGCTTGTGAATTCGGTGCGAAAAAAAACCAAAGCACAGCCTTGGAGAGGTGGCCGAGTGGTTGAAGGCGCAGCACTGGAAATGCTGTTTAGGGGAAACTTTAACGAGGGTTCGAATCCCTCCCTCTCCGTTCAGTCTGTAGGGTGCGTCAGACTCTACAAATTTAGGCAAGGAACGCTGATTATTCAAATCTGAGGCACTTTATGGGATATATACTAACCAAAGTGCGATCGTTAAATCCTTTCTGCATGGATTCATCGGATTAATCAATCACAATTCTGTAGGGGCGGGTTTAGCCGATATCTCTGGACAAAAATAGACAATCTCCCCACAAAACCCGCCCTTTCCCATGTCTCAAACACAACATAACGCCAAAAAATTACCAGAAATTCTGCGAGGGTGCAAAACATTTTCTGCCCATCGAATTAATCAAATGCGTCATAATTCTGGTGTATATAGATTGTGGTTGAGTGACAAAAATAGGGGGCAGGTTTTGTTGGTGAGTTATCTGTTTTCCCGAAACATTATCTGCTAAACCTGCCCCTACAATTTTTAAATCGATAACGCTCATAGGTTTTTCGGCTACCAACCCAAACCGGGACAAACTAACAAAAAATTTGTTCCCTGTTCCCTGCTGTATAGGGAAAATTAACTAAGTGCTAATTCAAAAGCTAAGGGCTGAGTGAATTATCACCCAGCCCTTAATAGTAAAAGTTCAATTTTTCAGCAGCTTACTTACTTGCAGCAGGCTGACTTGGAGGATCTTTTGGCTTCAAATTTTGGGCGCTAATTCCAATTACCCAAACTGTTACTAGTACCACGCCAAGAACTTGGTAAAGTTGCAAATTTTCTTGGATAATAAAGAAAGCTAAAATGGTGGTTAAAGCTGGGCCACTAGCACTAACAACAGAAGCTAAAGCAGGCCCGATTAAGGGCACACCAAAATTGTTTAGGAGATAACCACAAAGGGTGGTAGTAACTAACACTAAGGTGCCAATTAATAAGCCAGTCCACATCGTCGGCTTAACTTGATATCCGAAAAATGGGAGAACGATCGCAGATAAAAACAAAATGGTGGTAAAGTTAACCACACTAAAGGGAACAGGGTGCATCCGACTGACTTTAATCAACACCACGTAAACCGCAAAAGCCACACCGGAACAAATAGCTGTTATTACTCCTAAAGTAACATTACCCTTCGCCCCGGCGGTGAAGCTGGGAATAGTTAAGAAACCACCAATGTAAATAGAAATTGTGGCTAAAACCAGTAAAAATGTTGGTTTGTCGCGGAAGATTATCCAAGACAACAAAATGGTAATCGTCGGATAAACAAAGAAAATTGTCGTTGCTACCCCTGTGGGGATATTTCCTAAAGCAATATAGATAAAAAATTGGGAGAGAAACAGAAAAAAGCCACTCCCAATCACGCTTAACAGTCTACCAAACTGACTTTTTTGCCCCAAATGTTTGATATCTCGCCAGGTATTGTTATAAAACAATGGTGCGACTACAAAAGCCATTAAGGGTGCGACCAAGATCATTCGCAACAACAAAATTAATAAAGAGTTACCAGGACTCGGAGTAATAAACCCACCAACTTTAAATAAGCCAAAGATATTTTGCTCCCTTAATAGCACCCTGACAACAATGTTTTGTAAGGAAAACATCAAAGAAGAAATTAAAACTAAAACCACTCCTAATTTGAAATTTGTCGCTTGGGGAGATGGTGTGGTAGGAGTCGCTGGGGCAGTTGGTGCTGGGCCAACTGCGGGGGGTTGTTGACTACTACGACCGGGCAAAGCCGTTGGACGACGACCCGGTGTAATTCTGGGTGTAGAAGAAGTTCTCTCTGGTCGGTAGGTTTCCTGAAGTTGCAGCCGAATGCGAGTTACTAGGGCTTCTAAAATAGCTTCCCCTTGCTGTTCTAAGGTTTGCATCCGACCTAACTGTTGGGAGAAGTTACTTTGATAACTGTTGATCTCTTGTTGTAGAGCCCTTAAGGTGGAACTTAAGGTAGAATTTAGGGCAGCAAGTAGCTGGTAAGAGTTTTCGTCTTGGTTGCCACTTGGCCTGGAAGCATTAGCTGCTAAAAAATTAAGTTGCTGTTGTCTTAACTCTTCTTGCAGCCCAGTAGCCAGTATCTCAGCCAGCTGTTGCGTCCAAACTCGCTGTTGTGCGGTCTGTTGTTGATACTGCGATCGCATCTGCTCAATCTCAGTATTTAAGCTAGACCTCTCACTTTGTAGCTTCTGGACTTCCTGCTGCAACTCCTGTAATAGACTTTGTTTAATGTCTTGCAGTTGCTCTGTCAAAACCCGCACAAATTCTTCAGCGGTTTGCGGGTTGTCTTCACCCTGAGTTTGCCTTTGGTTTTCCAATTGCGCCATTAGCTTCTAACCTCTTGCCAATTGGCTATAAAATAACATTTATCTGTCTTCCCCAAGAAGACCCCCGTCACACCTTAACGGCTCTGTTGTACTGGAAGTGGAAAACACTGGTGTTTTGCAAGCTGGGGACTGGGGACTAAGATTCCCGATCGAGAAAGCGCTTCCTGAATCGATCGGGTTTATCGATCAAAAGTTGACTGTCTCACCGTCAAGCTAACGCTCTTGTGGGAGTCATCTGGCAACATTTTATATATAAGTATGAATTTATCCTTAATGGACAAACCAAGGGAGTAGTTGGAGGTAATTGGTCTGGGGGAGACAGATTTTACATTTGTCCTGTTGGAAGAGGCTGTACTTGTAATTTGTTGCTTTTACTGGTAGTCCCTTTTTGGGTAGACAAAAATAGTTTATTCCACAAACAAAAATTAACAGCTATTAAAGGAAGATTTCCCAGTTTACCTTTTACCGATTAATTTTTTCTGGAGAGCAATCCACCTGCTGTGGCGAAGGGTCCGAAATGCGTAAGCACTTCCTCAAAAATTTACGCTGGGGATTCAGGCTAGAGGCATTTTTTTTCTTAATATAAATATCAAAAATTCCTCAAGCTAGAGTAAAATTAATTGGCATAAGTACGGGGACAAATAAAATCAATAAGCTAAGATCGGAAGTAATACGTAAGTATCAGTTTAAGTAAAAATACTGCTGCTGAGTAATTGGAGAATAGTTACTGTATGAAGACGTTTAACTCAGACAATTACAGATCGGTATCTCAGAAGCCTGAACAGCTGTTCGGGAAGAGAACAGTCTCGTCA
This sequence comes from Floridaenema aerugineum BLCC-F46, assembly GCF_041929345.1. Classification (NCBI taxonomy): domain Bacteria; kingdom Bacillati; phylum Cyanobacteriota; class Cyanophyceae; order Aerosakkonematales; family Aerosakkonemataceae; genus Floridanema; species Floridanema aerugineum. The sequence goes on along the minus strand of NZ_JBHFNQ010000065.1, from coordinate 52,159 downwards.
ACTTCAGGGAATCAATCATTAACTTACATTAATGTTTTGGAAGCAATAGTAATAGAAGAGGTGGAACGAAAAATAGAAAAACTGCCACCTCATCTTGCCAAATACATCAATCCAGCGCAAGTGGTTGCTTATGCACTAAATCGTCTGCCTTCACTGTATGCTACTAGCGAAGAGGGATGGCGTAGGCAACAGCTTAAAGCAAGAACTGAACTGAAAAACCAGATTATCATGGCAGTACGTCAAGGATTTGCTGCTGTGCAAAAAGATCCTTTGAAAGTGACAACTCCCTTAAAAAAGCGTGGCAACTTGGATATTGCTTCCCATAATTTAGAAGGTAATCATCGCACTGGGGAAAAAAAATACTTATTGCGGTAGAAGATAGGCAACCAATTTTTGTAACAATAGTTGTAAAACATTTCATGAAAAACTGTTTGTTTCAATCTAAAGATATTATGACTACTCTCTATCTACATAATAATTAATATAAAATTTGTTGATAGAGAATTGACTGGTGTCGGAAAAATAGGTTAAGATGCGAGCCAAGAAATTTTGATAGATTGACTTAGTTAAAAGCCCCGATGAATTTTGAGATTAGGGGTGTCAGGGTGTCAGGGTGTTAGTTGTGTAAAGTTTGATTGCACATCAAAATTCTCACGTTACTCTGTTGAGCATTTCCTAATTTAAGTGTTTCCCGATGAAAACAATCACAAATAAGAGCTTGGTTTATCGTAATGCGATTGAACCAATGGTAGTACAGGAAGTGGAGCATCAATTACAACAGTTACCACCAAAGATGCTGAAATATATTGATCCAATACAAGTTGTAGCTTATGCCCTGAATCGATTGCCAGCATTATACGCTACCAGTGAAGAGGGTTGGCATTGGCAACAAGAACGGGCGAAAACTAAACTGAAAGAGCAAATTACTACAGCTGTGCGTCAAGGATTAGTAGCAGTACAAGCTGATCCGCTGAAAGTTTCCACTCCTTTGAAAGAAGGAGAAGTTGATCCAGCCTTGCGTTATATGCAAGATAGTCAGTTTTTTAATAGATAAGGAAAGATGAAAAACTATTGGTAGATTATCGGATTCTCAGACTGGAACTCCTAGAGCCTAAATGAGCAAAATCTAATTCCTCTCCAGCTTCTAATGCGGCTCTAATTGCTGTTTTATCTGGTTCAACTTGAATTTTTTGAAATTTTTCTGGTAAATCAGTGGGAGAAATAGTATCATCTAAAATTAAAGGTGGTTTACCACCGCTTTTAGTTAAAGATAATTTATAACGTGCAGTTTCTACCGTTTTTAACTTGTTGACTTCAAAAAACCATTTAAGTCTTTCTTTGAGGATAGCCGCTTTTTTTTCATCACTGGTGGCTAATTTGGCTAATCTTTGGGCTTCTTTTTTCCTCACTTCTGCTTTTGCTTCCAATTCCGCAATTAAAGCGGCGTAGTTGTCTAGTTTGCGATCGCGTTCTGACCCCAAATTTTCCAACCAACTAGTAATTAACTGTTCACTTTCGAGATCATCATCTTCTATCTCATCAAGTAAACTGCTTAACTCACTGATTTCATCAGAAATATTGAACAGAGTTCGCCGTTGTACTGGTGCGGTTGGTGGTGCTTTACTTTCCATCGATTTCTCTCCTTTGATGAGATCCAGAAGTCCGCCAGACGAGCAAGTATTATCATTATAATGAAATGAATACTACACTGGAAAAACACCTGCTTAATTTTCCTTGAAGTTACTATAGATTATGCAAAAATTCCCCAAATTTTTTCATTTAGTCTTGCTCTTATCTGTAAGTGCTTTGATGGCATCAGTGGCGCTCAATGTAATTTTGTTTATAGCAGCGAGACATTATTACTTACTACTAAATCAAACTACCTTAGATCCGTTAGGTTTGGAATATATTAAAAGTAATTCTAGAGAAGATGATGCGAGTAATGATTCGCTTTCTAAAGTAATATTTTTTGGTGATTCGCGAGCGCAAGAATGGACATTACCCACAGAAATAAAGGGTTTTTCCGCTATAAATGGGGGGATTTCCGGTCAAACTTCTACTCAAGTATTGGGACGTTTTGAAAAACAAGTTGTACCCTTGCGTCCGCAAATTATACTTGTTCAAGTTGGGATTAACGATTTAAAAACAATTCCGTTGTTTCCCGATCGCCATTCCACCATCATTGCCAATTGTAAAGCAAACATTCAGGAGATTGTCAAGCGATCGCGTTCTTTAGGTGCTACAGTTATCCTGACAACTATCATTCCGGCTGGAGAAATACCACTGATGAGAAAACCATTTTGGTCTTCAGAGATCGATCGGGCTGTTGTCGAGGTAAACTCTTACATATCTTCTTTGCAAGCGCCGAACGTGATTATTTTTGATAGCTATTCGCTGTTAAATCAAAACCAGAAAAATAATTACTACAAAGACACATTACACTTAAATGAAAAAGGATATGAAATTTTAAATAAAGAACTAACAAAAGTCTTAACCAAGCTTAAATGAAAAGGTGGGCGCAAGCGCCCACCGGAAAAATTAAACTTGAACCATGCCACCAGCAGCTTGAAAACGAGCGCGAGCTCTTTTCAAAGCTTGAGTAGCTTGAATTTTTTCCTGACGATTTTCGCTGTTTTGTACTTGATTAAAACGCTCTTGAGCTTTGGTGTAAGCAGTACGAGCTTTTTCGATATCTATCGAATCGCTACGTTCTGCACCATTAACCAAAATCGTCACCTCATTATTTTCCACTTCGGCAAAACCGCCCATCAGAGCGATCGCCACCCAGTTTTTATCCGGGCGAACACGCATTACACCCGTATCCAAAGCCGTCAAAAGTGGAGCGTGACCACTTAAAATACCGATTTGTCCAGTAGTGCTGGGCAGAATAATTTCGTCAGCTTCAGAATCCCAGACAGTTTTATCTGGTGCAATCACACGAACTTTTAAAGTCATTTCGATTTGCGATTTTAGATTTTAGAATTTCGATTTTGCCGATCGGGGCAGAGATAATTTTTTCCCTAGCCTAGATCCTAATTAACTCAAGCGGCTGGTAATGGGTAGTGAAGAATTCATGTAGGGGTAATTCATGAATTACCCCTACATGAATTACCCCTACATGAATTACTTAGCTTTGAGTTTTTCGCCTTTTGCGATCGCTTCTTCAATGGTACCAACCATGTAGAAAGCTTGCTCTGGCAGTTCATCCAACTCACCAGAAAGAATGCGTTGGAAACCCTTAATGGTATCTTCCAACTTCACATACTTACCAGGAGAACCAGTAAACACTTCTGCCACAAAGAAAGGTTGAGACAAGAAACGCTCAATCTTGCGTGCCCGTGCTACAGTCAAACGGTCATCTTCCGACAACTCATCTAAACCGAGAATCGCAATAATATCTTGCAATTCCTTGTAACGTTGTAGAGTTGATTGTACAGCACGAGCAGTTGTGTAATGCTCTTGACCGACAACACTAGGTTGCAACATAGTAGAAGTAGAATCCAGAGGATCTACCGCTGGATAAATCCCCTTAGATGCCAAACCACGAGATAATACCGTTGTCGCATCCAAGTGAGCAAAAGTAGTTGCAGGTGCAGGATCGGTTAAGTCGTCTGCTGGTACGTAAACTGCTTGAATCGAAGTGATCGAACCTTCCTTAGTAGAAGTGATCCGTTCTTGCAACTCACCCATTTCCGTTGCCAGAGTTGGCTGATATCCTACCGCAGAAGGCATCCGTCCTAACAGCGCCGACACTTCCGAACCAGCTTGCACAAACCGGAAGATATTATCAATGAACAGTAGCACGTCTTGCTTGTTCACATCCCGGAAGTATTCTGCCATTGTCAGAGCGCTCAAGCCCACCCGCATTCTAGCTCCTGGTGGCTCGTTCATCTGACCATATACCAGCGCTACCTTAGACTCGCCGATATTTTTTTCGTTAATAACGCCAGATTCTTTGAATTCATTGTAAAGGTCGTTACCTTCACGGGTGCGTTCGCCCACACCACCAAACACTGACACACCACCATGAGCTTTAGCGATGTTGTTAATCAGTTCTTGAATAATTACGGTTTTGCCTACACCTGCACCACCGAACAGACCAATTTTGCCACCCCGACGATAAGGTGCTAACAAGTCTACAACTTTGATGCCAGTTTCAAACACCGAAGGAGAGGTTTCTAAGTCAACCAGCTTGGGTGCTTCCCGGTGAATAGGAGAAGTTTCTGTAGTATTTACAGGGCCTAAGTTGTCTACAGGTTCGCCCAATACGTTGAAAATGCGACCCAGAGTACCTGCACCAACGGGTACGCTGATGGGAGCGCCAGTATCAACTGCTTCCATACCACGAATTAATCCGTCAGTAGTACTCATGGAAACAGCGCGTACTTGGTTGTCGCCCAACAACTGTTGTACTTCGCAAGTTACGGACACATCTTGTCCTGCTTCGTTCTTGCCTTCGATTTTCAAGGCGTTGTAAATTTGCGGCATTTTACCGCTGGGGAACTCAACGTCTACAACGGGACCAATAATTTGGGTAATCCGCCCGCTATTTGTCTTTTCTGTGGTGGCTACCATGCTTGCGCCTATCTCAATAAGGGAAATCGTCTTAACATTTAGCAATGCCATTCTTTAGCGTACCACTGAATGCGATCGATCTTTGGACTGAGTAAGATCAAGACGAAGCCCAAATCCTGCGAACCTTTTTCGCCCCCGATTTTCAGTATCACCCGATTGCTGTTTTGCCGTTATGACTACCAACCATCTTTACGATCGAGATTATTGCCTGTGGCTGGAGGAAACAGCTAAGTGATTGCGCGATCGTTTGCGATCGCTCCTTAGAATAAGATCAAAACAAAACCCAGATCCCAACAGTCTTTTTGCCACAGTAGGATTAAATGGGTATCAAGCCATCACAGGAAGAAACAATGAACCTTCCACTCATCGACCTTTACCAAACTGACTTTTATGCTTGGACACAAACCCAAGTAGAGTTATTGCGTCAGCGCCAATTAGATTGTCTGGACATCGAAAATTTAATTGAGGAAATAGACTCTTTGGGTAAACAACAGCAGCAAGAGTTAATCAACCGTCTGGGAGTTCTACTTGGGCACTTGTTGAAATGGGAGTATCAACCTAGCAAAAGGTCTAGAAGTTGGGTAGCAACCATTCGGGAACAGCGAAGAAAAATTGATAAGTTACTCCAGAAAAACCCTAGCTTGAAACCTTACCTAGAAGAAGCAATCCCAGAAGCTTATCTAGATGGAGTTGACTTGGCTGTGGGGGAAACATTAATGTCATATCAAACATTTCCGGCTTGCACTCCTTACACCTGGGAACAAATAAAAAACCCAGATTTTCTGCCTGGGTGCCTCAGCGAATCAGATCAAGACTTACTAAATTGAGGTTACTGAATTTGACATCATCCAAAAAAATAACCGCGCTTTCCACTGGGAAAACACGGATTTTACTTTAATTAGTTTGACAGTTTTGTGGCAACTGTTAGCCTAAACCTTCTGATGGTGAATCGTTTAGGTTATTAGATTATGCTTTTACTGCTGCTTTTTGTTGCTGTTTGCGCTTCAGCATTGAACCTGCACCCATTGCACCGAATACCATTAAACCTAATGTCGAAGCAGGTTCGGGAACTGCCTGGGTAGGAGTGGAGGCAATTTTCACATTGTCAATACCAGCCTGGAATATGCCCATGTTATCAACTTGCCTGAAAGCCAATCGCACTGTTTGACCTGCCCATGCACTCAGATCGAATGAGGTGCTAGTCCACTGATTAGGTGAAACAACTGGAGCCACAATATTTGCTAGTACCCCTGCCGAGGAAGAACTGCCAAACCAGTCACTAAATTCAGTAGAAACAAGATCCACTCGGAACTGTTGATTACCAGAGCTATTTTTGTTCATGTTTCCCCGATCGGCCAATCTTGCAGAAGTCTTAGCAAACCAGTCAAATGAAAGCTGGTGCTGCGAACCAGCTTCTAGGAAGATATCTTGAAACAAGACGTATGAACCAGGACCACTCTGGTCGGTCACTGCATATCTCGTACCTTCGCTTGCACCTGGAATCGAAGAAGACGACCTTGGAGAAAAACCCCCAGCTGTATTGAACAAGTTTCCCCCGCTACCACTTTGGCTAGTTGCTGTCCACCCAGAAAAGTTTCCGGTTTCAAATCCACCATTGACAACTGAAGCGGCGTTAGCAGCTTTTACGGTTATTCCCACAGCCAGTAATGCTGCTCCAACGGTGGCGATCGATAACTTTTTCATCATAGTTGAAATAGCCATTTTTCCAATTCTCCAAACAAGTTAAGGTTGACAAGTGTTGATAATCTAGAAGGGCGATGCGTGAGAATTTTTGTATAGGGAGAAACTAACTATCAATATTTACTGAAAGTTACTTATTAGTAGTAATTTCGCACTCATCTGAATCTCATCACTAAAAACAGATTGGCATACCTCAATTAGCAATGTCATCACTTTCAGCTAATCTTCATCAAAAAAATATCTTCCAGGTTAGGTATCGACCATTACCCAAATAAATAATATTCGCTAAACCCCTACTAATTTAAGAGTTTCGAGCTTTATTGCTTACGTCAAACTTTGTATTTCTTCTATAAAATATTCATTGAGATAGTTGACTTACAGATAAATTATTGTTTAAATATTCCGGCATTAAATGAGGATTTGTTCTGGCATAAAAGAGGGAATATTTATGAGAGTAATTACTGATTATAGAGGAATTTATCGGAAAAATAACTGATAATTTTGAGCTAGTTGTTCCGAGAGAATATGCAATTAATCCGTCAAATTGATTTGATCACAGTTGAATGTGGCAAACCCTACGTGATTATCCAGATTTTAATCAATAGCCATAAAAAATAGCCGTGCTTTCCACTGGGAAAACACGGATTGTACTTTAATTAGTTTGACAGATTAGTTTAACAGTTAGCCTAAACCTTCTGATGGCGAATCGGTTTAGATTATTTAGATTATGCTTTGACAGTCACTTTTTGTTGCTGTTTGCGGTTGAGCATCGAACCTATACCCATTGCACCTAATGCTAACAAGCCCAAGGCAGAAGTTGGTTCAAGAACAGATTTAACTTGCTCCAAGCTGCCCTAACTTAATGAGCTTTCTGAGTCCGATAACCGAAAATAGAGTAAATAGTTCCAGGTTCAGGAACGCTTTGCTGTGTTGGTGGTGTAAAAGCCGTGATTCTACCGTATAAAGATGCCGTAGCGGTAAGACCTTCTGGAGAATTAAACTCACTGACGATCTATACATAGATTCTCATACTGTTGATTGTGTAAGAATTACTAAAAATTTTTCCCAAGCATCTGCTTCACTTTTAATTTCACAGATTTAGCCTGGGACTTGAATTTTTCATTGATAAATTCTCGAACAAATGGTTGTTGGATGAAACCCTCGGAAGTGTTTTCTATCAGAGAGCGTCTCCTTAAGGAAGATAGTACCTCTAGCAATTCTTGTTTAGTTACAGGCGGCACAACCACAGCTTGAATTTCGTTGACCATGAGTGGATTTGCTTTAATTCCTAGCCAATACATAACTTGCTTTTCAATCACAGATAACCGATTGAAATCATCATCTAAAATTTGACGTATTTGCTTTAAACCCGTGATTTTTTCGCTTAAAAATTCCCCAATATTACCGAGATATATATCCTTAATAAAAGTGGTAGCGATTTTCAATGCTAAAGGTATCCCTTGATAGCAATTAACTAATTCTGTTATTTGTGCATCTGTGCCAGTTAAGCCTTTAACTAGAAGCAATTTCTTGGCAGCTACCAAATCTATACCTTTTAATTCTAATATTCTTACTGGAAGAAATTCCCCTTCTAGCTCTATAACTTCCTCTGGTGTCTCTCGACTGGTGATTACTAGGCAGCTGTTATGTCGTTCTTCTGCTAAACGGCGTAACATTTGTCTGTAATCTTCATACCCAGAATGATAGATAGGATTGTCATTAGCACTGTTGATGATTGCCTCAAAATTATCCAGGACTAAGAGACAGCGATGCTGCTTCAAATACTGCAAAAGTAGTGACAATTGTTCGGGAATATTGTCCAGTGAATTTATCTGCAACTCTGGGGAAAAATCTTTGAGTATTTTGGCAATTGTTTCCCCTACTGATAAGCTATTGTGAAGACGATGCCAAATGACAAAATCAAAATGCTTTTGAACTATTTCCGCCAGTTTAACAGATAAAGCAGTTTTTCCCACCCCTCCAATACCTAAAATTTCTATCAAACGACATTTATCTTCTAGAATCCATGTTTCTAACTTGTCGAGTTCTTCAGCACGTCCATAGAATAGGGAAACATCGATCGCTTCTTTGCCGTCTTGAGAGCAGTTGCTAGGAACTAAATCCCTATGAATCGAATGCAAATAAGTAGCTTGACTGGCATCAGCATTATCTAATGGTTGATAACTAAGGGAATTGCGCGTTAGTACTGAGTGGATATTACTCTTAGTGACCTTTACTCCAAAGGCTTTACTAAGTAATTTCCACAGTTGAAAGCCAACAAGTTTTATGTATTCTGCATCATAGCCAGCTTGAGCAGCGATTTCTTTATAAGAACTTCCTTCCCAAGATTTACAAAATACCAATTCTTGTACATCATTGAGGGGCTTTGGCTGGAGAACTATTGTCAACTGAATTAATGCTTCTTCAACGGTCATCTGAGATTTCAAGTAATTTCCTAAAGTTTTACTTCCAGGTTAGACAAAAATTTTTGATAACCTAACTTATTATAACTTTTTATCACTGACACAGCCTATCTCCTCAGTTTATAACTGAATCAACAGGGATTGATAAGTCAAATTCCCAGTATTGATGCTCATGGAGATAGATAAAAGCTATGTTGTTGACACTCGATTCAGGATGTAATGAACAGAATTCTTTAACTGAACAATCTAGAGAAACAAGCATTGTGCCAGTAGGTGAAATGCATTTATTACGTAATTCACAAAAAAGTAATCCTGGTATAGGTTCTGATGATTTATCTATAAATCAAAATGCTTATGCGATCGCTACAGGCAATGGTAGTACAATTAATAACTCCTTTGGGCAATTTGTTTTATCTGGGGTTTCTGGAAATGGCAATCTAGGGGAAAACACCCAAATACAGACAAACAGTCAGGGAAACTCAAACCCAATTTCACTCAACACCGATCCCATCACTGGGAACAGTATCTCATCAGTTAATGGTTCTACTCTAGGAAATAATGCTACATCTGGGACTAGTACTACATCTGGAAATGGTGCTACATCCGGGAATAGTGCTACAACAGATGCAGGCAACACAATGGGAACTGCCGTCAACTGGGCTCCCCTGAATGGTTGGTACCGCAACAGTGAGAGTATTGGCAGTTCAGACACCAACGACTACTTCAAGTTTAGCCTCACCACACGCAGCGACTTCAACGTAATTTTGTCTGGTTTAAGCGCGGATGCAGATGTACGCTTGTTAGATCAGTCGGGGAATCAGATCATCTCCTCAGCTAACGGTGGTACACACAAAATTGGAGGAACCGCTTATAGTGTCAGCACTTCCGAAGCGTTTAACACCATTCTCAATGCAGGCACTTACTTCTTGCGAGTCAATTCTTACGATGGTGTTTCCACTCAGTACACAATGGATTTTCTGGCAAAACCAACCACAACCGTATCAGATTGGTATAGCCAAAACCTCAAAGATAGCGGCATAATCAACTGGGCGCGTCAACTTGGCAGTGATGGTCAGTTAAGCCGTAGTGACATGATGCTGATCTTCCGTAGTGCTACGGATTCTACATCAGTAGACTCCAACGAACTCACCGATTTTCGGACACTGGTAAATAATTCCAGTCGCTTCCAAATGATAGATTCAGTGCGAAATTTGTCAAACAAGATTGCCAATGGTAGTACCGCTAACGCCTTGTATCAAGGTCAAAGTTTGGGTAACTTGTATTCTGGTAGCAGTGCTACTCAACTCGACAAACTAGTTGGCAAATGGTTCTTAGGCAATGACCTACCTTCTACTTTTGTACCTGCTAATGGCAGTACTCCAGCCAGGACTATCAGTTATGGTTTAGCCAATACTTCGGGATTGTCCGGTCGAAATCAACTTCTCTATGGTACAGATGGAACAATCAACGTCACAGATATTCGTCAGGGATATTTGGGAGATTGTTATTTCCTAGCTGCTTTGGGTGCTTTCGCCAATAACAGCCAACGGGCATCCAATGTAATTAACAATATGTTTATTGATAACGGAGATGGTACATTCACAGTCCGCTTCTACGGTCAGAATGACGGTACTGTAACCACACCTGCTGACTACATTACAGTGAACCAATATCTGCCAACCACTGGTGGATCGCAATTCGCCGCTTACGATAACCAGAATAGAGGCTTGTGGGTTGCTCTAGCAGAAAAGGCTTATGCCCAATTTGCAGAAATGGGTACATCTCAACGTCCCAGTACAGCCAATAACTATGGCAGCATTGAAGGTGGTTGGGGTTTCCGAGTAATGAACAGTATTACAGGTGTCACCCAAGGGGGTGTCTACGCTAATTATTCAAAAGTAGGCACTGCTACCCCTAAAGGAGCATTCCTCAGTTTGTCTCAAATTTCCAGTTTCCTGAGTAATAATTGGGCGCTTTCAGCAGGTACAATTAGCAATCCTGGACTGGGAATTGTTGGTGGTCACGAATATACGATTGTGAGTGCTAATACCAGCGCCGGAACAGTTACATTGTACAACCCTTGGGGACCTAATTCTCGAACAGGTGAATCAACTGGTTACAGAACTCTTTCTTACAATGACTTTAAAGCCAACTTTAACTTGATTGATGTTGGTTAATCCCTGGATTTAGGAACCTTACTAACTGAGGCTACATCTTCATAAATAACGTAAGTTGCTAGTTACGGTTGAGTAGGGTGCGTCAGACCGATAAAGTTAGCTATCTTACCCAAAATTCTGCTATCTGACGCACCCTACAGCCTCAAAATTAATAACTAGCAACTTGAGTTAAATAAGGTGTAGCCTTAAATTTTACTCAACTTAAAATTTCAATGGTAAAGGTCGCATTTTTAATTACTATTCTGTTGAGTAGCTGCGGCAACTTTATCCCTTTAGTTTCTGCGGCAAATCCAGGAGTTGCTAAAACAATAGTAACTCCATCACCAACAGCTAAAATCTCACCAAAGCAGTTTATGGAAAGCAGCAATCAACATCCCCCGGTAAGTAAAATTATTGTCAGTCCCCTAACTCTTGAGATCTGGCAAGATGACCCCAATCTACCTCCTAATGGCATTTCTCCCACCGCCAATCGTCAGATTGGTTTTGCTTCTCTAAGTTTTACTTTAGAAAACAAAACTCAGCAGCCAATAGCTCTAAATCTCCAAAAAATTGAGATTCGTCCTTTAGGATCTGAGAATCCCTTAATGTCTTTACCTGCTAAGAATTTAACTCTTGGTGGGTTAGAATATGCGCCGCAACGCTATCAACTTTCTAACAAACAAGGTTATGGCAATGTCAAGAAAGTGGAAGCAGTTGTAGTTTATCAATTAGACGGGAAGCAGTATACCCTACGTTCTGCACCTGTGCAAATTCCCTAAAACTACTGCTGATAATCTTCTGCCACCAATTCAGTTTTTAACCCTTTTTCCTGGCTTTTTTCCGCTGGTTATTTGAACTGCGACATTTCAGATAGCGGGAATGGTGCGTTACGTTGCACTTTAGCGTAGTCATGCACGCAGCGCTATACGCACCCTACAGTTTACTACCAAGAACGTAAAGCTCTTAATTGGGGAGTTTTTTTCAATTGATGAGCTTCCATTCGGCGCAAAACATCATCCAAAATTGTTACTGTTTCATTGATAAATGGGCCTTTATTTAACATGACACATTCGGCTCTTTCTCCCATTGCGGCATCAGTCATTTCGGCGCGGGAAGGGATGCCTGTTTTGGCGAGATTTTCTAATACTTGGGTTGCCCAAATTACGGGAATGTGGGCAGATTGACATAACCAAAGTATTTCTTCTTGCATTTCTGCTAGTCTTTGATAACCAATTTCTACGGCTAAATCTCCTCTAGCAATCATTACTGCTAATGGTTGTTTTCCTGCTGCTTGCACCATGATTTCTGGCAGGTTACGAATTGCTTCTTTGGTTTCAACTTTGGCGACAATGGCGATTTTTCTGGGTGAGTTTTCTAGGCGTTTTTGAATTTCTGATTGTAATAATGCCACATCTGCTGGTGTTTGCACAAAAGAATAACCAATTATGTCAGCATGAAGGGCGACAAAATCTAAATCGCGGAAATCTTTTTCAGTTAATGGACAAAGTTTAATTACTGTTTCTGGGAAATTCAATCCTTTTTCTGGGCGGAGTTTTTCCCCTTTAAGACGGGTGTGTGTGACTTCTAAAAGTGCGCCTTCGGAAGTGAGAGAAATTACTTTTGTACCTATATGACCATCATCGATCCAAATGGGATCGTTTTCGTGAAGTTGGTCTAAGATTTCGGGGAAACTGCAACTGGCGCGGAAGGGAATTGTGGGGTCTGCTGTTTGGGGAGAGTTGCGGGTTAAAAGTAAGCGATCGCCAACTACCATCCGACTTTTTACATCAGGCGAAACTACCTCTAAAGTCCGAGGTTTTGGCCCTGCTAAATCCATGAATACTTTACAATTTTTTCCGGTTTTTTCTGAGGCAAGTCGGACATTTTTAATGATAGCTTCCCAAACTTCTGGATTGTCATGGGCGCAGTTTATTCGGAAGCAATCAGAACCACATTCTACTAGTTTTAAAACTAGGGAAAAATCTGTTGCTGCTTGATTGGGTAATGTTACCATGATTCTGACTTGGCGATCGGCAGAAGCTTTACCAAAAACTGCTTCTACTTCTTTTTTTAAGAGGCGATCGCCCCGGAAAAAAGCCCGCAAAGGACGACGACCTGGTAAACTATTAGGGTCAGCATTAACTAGTTCCCCTAAAGTTGTAATTACGGCATCTAAATTGGGTAAAACTCTCGATTCACTGCGACCTAAAGATGATAATCCCCAAGGTACAAGTGCGGTTTGAATTGGTCGTAAATCATGATGACGGAGTGCTAAATAATAAGCTAAATTCAAAGCACTTAATAAGAAAGATTTTCTCTTGATTAAAGGTCGCCAGCGTTGAAAAAGTTCCTGTCCTTCTTGGTAAACGCTTTGACGCAAATCTTGCAATGTTTTTAGTAGATGATGAGGATCTGATAAATCACAATTGTTCAGATTGGTGGGAGATGCAACTAAAGTTTGCATAACTCTGCCTTCTTTATAAATCTACTATTAGGATTGCATGATTTTCCGGTGGAGGGGCAAAATCTTAGAGATAATTAATGAGTTGTGCGATCGGCTAAATTAATTATGATGCTAGGTTTGATGTAGAACTGAAGTTGTACTTTCTTGAATATAATGTAGTATAATCAATAACTAGAAATTTGTGGTAAGGCACTCACTAATTATCATACTCTTGTACTCGTTAATGGAAATAGAGTCTCTGATTGTAGTCATATCAAGGCTACTTGACATCCAAAAGCTTTTTGCAGTACTTTATATCTATATAAAAATTTATACTTTATTTCCAATATCATACATACTTAGCCCTTAAAGTTATCTATAAGGGTTGAATTAATAGTAAATTACTGTGGCGCGACCCATTTTAGTAACCCTGAATCTTGGCTGTAGCATAGTTATCACACAATAGATAGTTCAACATTAGAATTACTTACAAAGTAAGACCCATCTGAAAATTAAGGAGTGAAGAAGTTATGGCAAGAATGATTCCTAAAAATCTAGATCGAGCAACGAGAAGTAAAGCAGAAAGGACTCTGTTCCAAATTTTTGAAAAAAACCTGAGTGATGATTACATTGTTTTTCATGGAGCCTGGTGGCAGCATATCAAGTATATTGTTCAAGATAGGGAAGCTGACTTTATCATTATTCATCCTGACAAAGGAATTCTTATATTAGAAGGTAAAGGAGGTCAAATAAGCTACGATCCTATTAATAAGGTTTGGTATCAGAACCAAGATAAGATGAAAATATCTCCATTTCAACAAGCCAGAGAAATTAAGTTCAAATTTTTGGATTTCCTCAGCAAGTACAATGAATTTTCAAAGAAAGATTTTTGCATTGGGCAATGTGTAGCTTTTCCTGATATCGATACAGTAGTAAACAACCTGCCCTCTGAAGCACCCCAAGAAATATTGCTTTTACGTCCTCAATTAAAAAACATTGATAAATGGGTTAATTCTGTTTTCGATTATTATAAAGCTAAGGGAACTTTTCCAAAACTTGGAAAGGATCGGAAAGATTCAATCATTAACCTCATATCTCCAAGTACACAGTTTAAAAAATACATTGCTAACGATATTGGTGAAGCTAACCAAGAAATTATTCAACTAACAGAACAGCAATATAGTATCTTAAATAATCTTTGTCTACATTCTCAGTGCATTATCCTGGGATGTGCTGGTTCAGGGAAAACTCAATTAGCCATAGAAAAAGCAAAAAGGTTATGTCAACATAAGGTTAAAACGCTCGTAATATGTAAATCTAAAGACCTTTCTCTTTATCTGGCAGTCTCTTTACAAGATGAAATTAAACTGGGGTACTGTGTAGTATCTAGTTATAAAGAAATACAGGAAAAAGATTCTAAGCTAAAATTTGATTGTACGGCAATCATTGTTGATGAAGGACAAGACTTTGAGGGCAAAGAAATTAACGAATTGAAAAATTTAATTGCCAATAGGAATGAGGGTATCATCTATATTTTTCAAGATAGCAATCAAAACATTTCAAAAAATGCAAATGAATTTGTGTTGGAAGTAAGCCCAACTGTTTTAGATAAAAACTGTCGCAACACTCACAAGATATTCAAATATGCAGAACCATTTGTATCTTGCAACTATCGTATAGAGAGTTCATTAATTGAGGGAAGAGATGTAGTACATAGGATATATAAAGCGACAGATGAAATACTTGGTATGTTAGAGGAAAATATTACAAATTTAGTTGACACAGAAAATGTACTTCCTGCTCAGATTGTTATATTAACTGATATGTATCCACCCTCAAAGTCTATACTTTCAAAGTACTCGCAGATCAATCGTTTTGATCTCAAACCTTATTCATTCCCTCATCAAGATAAAAATAGTATTTATTGGTCTAACATTGGGATGTATAAGGGGCTAGAAAGTGATGTTATAATATTATTTTTTGAGAAGCCCCAAAAATTTATCCCAAGTAATTGGAACATTGCAGACAAATATATTGGAATAACAAGAGCAAGAAGCTTTCTTATTATTTATGAGTCTCCCGATCCAGAAATTGACTTTTAATATTGCAATTTTACTGAAAAAGAAAACCTTCAGATTCAGCTTCTATTTCACTCTCTTCCAAAATCTCTTCAAAAGAAACTAGCCTTGGAGAACCTTTGTAACATAAAGCTCCAATCTGATAAACAGCCTGTTGGATCGGTTCAGGTATTGGACGTTTTAAACTTTTCGATACAAAATCTTGTAACTGTCGATGATCTTTGAAAAGCAAATAGTAAGCATATATACAGTTTAATTGCAATGCTATACAACTGATTTTCATCAACTTAGTTATATGTTCAATAATTCTTTCCTTGAGGATTTTTCTTGTTGATATTCTTTCTATGTATGTTAATGCTCCCTTTCGCGGCTTAACGAGATGATGGATAATTCTAGTCTTGATAAAATTATTAACAAGTTCATCATCAAAAACTTTAAAAAGATATTTAAGGCTAATCATTTGGACATCATTGCTGTAGCTTAGAGACAGGAATTTTACAAATAACCAGGAGTAATACTTACCTTTTGGGTATTTTTTAGACAACTGATACAGCCATTCCATTTGATTAATAAATATGTTAACTTCCAGATTCTTACCCGGGTTGATTTCATTCATAAATTTACAAAATTGTTCTGCTTTATGTTCATTATTAATATCTTCTATTGTGTTAAATAATGCTTGACCATCTGAAAAAGAAGATTTTTGATATTGTTGACTTGCTTTTTCCGAATCAATTTCTTTAATTAGGGAGGTTTTATCTAGCTTCTTTTCTTGCCTGGTTTGCTCCTCTTCCTGTTCTTCAATAGCCATTGCATAAACTCCATCTTTCTTTGAATGTTCAATAAATTCAATAATTTTTTCTTGAGCTTCTATAATTGTAGTTTTTGAAGAATTCAAATTCACTCCTATCTGAAAAAGTAATTCTTGCAGGAATCGTAAACTTATTAATGCTTCATTTTTATTGTTTGTAAAAATGCGAAAATCATCTACATACCTGCCAAAGTTTATGCCCAAGTTGAATAATGCTTCATCAACTTCATTGAGGAATATATTTGCTATAAATCCCTCTGCTGAATTTCCTACTGGAATACCTTTTCTATTATATGTTTCACATAATTTCCCATCAATAATTGAATAATAGAAAGTTGTAAATTTCAAAGTTTTTTCAAACAAAAGCATGAAATCATTATCTCTATTTATATTTAATTGTTTAGAGATTGCCGATAGAAGATATTCATGAGATATAGAATCATAAAAAGATGATATGTCTGTTTTCAGCATACAAGTGCTATTTTCCACTTGTGCTAATTGCCAAGCTACAAAGTCTGTAAACGCCTCATAGTAAGGCTTATATAAATATCTTTTTGCTTTATTATCTTTTTCGGGATTTGTATGAAGCCGAGAAGAAAAGCAATTTTTAACAAAGGTAAAATCTAATAATTCAGCTAAAACAGAGACAAACATAAATTTAATTACTAAATCTTTGAATGGAGTGTATATCATCCTCCTGAAGAACATATCTGATTTTGGCATATAGAAAGAAAATGCCGTGCATGGTTCATATAAATTTGGATTATCAAGAACTAATTCAACCTCTCTAAACAATCTTTCTTTATTCTCTCTGTAGTAAGCTATCTCAATAAAATTGCAGTATGAATCTTCCTTAATTCGGTAATATATAGCATAGGTATACGCTTTTTCAAAAACTTCTCTTTTCTTTATCTGTTCGATCAAAAAATATTTATTCATTAGTGTTGGATTTTGTGAGCGAGATTTAGATTTAGCTTCTACTACTGCATAGCTTCCGACAATTGAACTGCTTACACTTGTATGGAACACTGAAGTATAAGACCACATAGCATTTGGCCCAACTTTGAGAACCATAGCTTCGGGAGTAAACATTTCCCAATATGGTAAATCAGAATCATCTTCAATTTCTGGGATAAGTATCAATTCATAACCATTAGAAAAACCCATATTAAAACCTAATTCTGGAGTGGGAACAAACCAACTAATGTGATTATTTTCGATCGCTTTAATTTTGTCTCTAATAATTTCCGCATCTTCATTAGAAGTAGCGATCGTTTCCCCTCCTGATTTAAGTTTCCAAGGATTTCCTCTCGTACCTACTATCCACTCACCTTTTTCTTTCCCAGCCATCGATTTTTGTGAATAAGGAATTTTCGCTCCAATATGAAGGCTTAATTCATCTCCATAACTTAGAGTTGCTTTCCAGCAGATTTGCAAGAAAACCTTCATTGTAATCTCTGCTATTTCCCTTATATCTGTTAATTTGGTTACTTCACGAACTAAGTTATTACTCATAAATTTGATTGCCATTAGCTAAATTATACCTAAAAATTCACGCGCTTTCTGTTGTAATTCTTGATAAGTAAAATCACCACGTTCATTTTTTATTCCCCCATTCCCTGCGGCTTTTTCCTCCTCTATAAAATCTCCGAAATCTCTTCTTTCTGATTCATTCATATTAAACTCTCTGGCAACTGCTTCCACTTGTTGAATATCTTTTTTCTTACCCACTTTAGTTTTGCTCTTATTATATCGTTTACACCTTATTGAAAACTACTGGATTCATGCCTCCAGTTTTTTAACATAAGCTGGACATGGCGTAAGTGTATTGAGCAAAGATTGATCTGCTGTCCAAAATTCAGCCGATTCTAATTCGGAGACTGCTAAAAAAGCCGCATCATAGAGAGTTGCTAGAGAGAACTGTTCGGCAATTTCATAAGTTTTTGCACGGATGCGATCGCTATCCAAATAATCCACAGGCATTTGGCAGAAATCATCATAAAATTCCGCTGCTTGGGTTGCGGTAATTACTCCCAATCTTACTTTTTTTCGTAATACTGAGCCAACTTCTGTCCAAGCAAATGCAGGTGCAACTAAACGGACATTTGATGTTAGTAATGGAGTGATTAAATTTCTCGCTTGGGGTTGTAATGTTTCCGGTAAAAGATAAGGAATCCAGACGCTAGTATCGATACATTTAGTCACGCCGTCCCTCATTTGTTCGCAACTGACGAATTAATTCCACAGAACTTTGTTGAATGCCTGTTTTGGCTTCTACTTCGGAACTTCGAGCGACAATTCGCTGATGTGCTGCTAGACTGCGCCTTCTTTTTACTTCGCGTGCGATCGCATCAACCACCATCTCATTAAAAGACTCTCCACCTTCGCGAAACTGTCTTGCTTGCTCCAGCAAATCGGTAGGGATACGAATAGTTACAGCTTCTCTTTCCATAGTTATAATTTATGATATCATAAAATGATATCATATTGTGAAAAAATTTTATCTATGGCAATCCTCCCTACAATGCTTATCAAGCGGAGGATATGAACAATCGCAAATATTTAATAATGGATAGGCGTGTGAGTGTATCAACATTTTTGTCCACCATCGTTAGGAGAGCAATTAGCTATGAAATTTACCAGAATTACTGTCAATCCGAAAAAAATGGGGGGAGTTCCTTGCATTCGTGATTTACGCATTCCCGTTGCTACTGTGGTGGGAATGTTTGCCGAAGGAATGAGAGAACAGGAAATTTTAGAAGCATTTCCTAACCTGGAAATAGAGGATATTCAAGAAGCTTTATATTATGCTGCTCAAGCAGTTAGAGAAAGAGAATTACCCTTATTAAGTGCATGAAATTTTTGATTGACAACGCTTTATCTTCGATGATAGCAATTGGATTGCAACAAGCAGGTTTTGATGCTGTTCATGTTTGTGATTATGGTATGCACGCATCGGAAGATATGGAAATTTTTGAACTTGCTGCCCAAGAAAACCGAACAGTTGTTTCAGCAGATACAGATTTTGGTACTTTACTTGCGCTTAGACAGGACGGAGCGGGATTACAAATGATCCGAATCGACTGGATGATGAAGAATATATTGTCCGCTTAATTAAACAGGTGATTACAGTGAGTTTAGAAACGGTTAAAATTGTCAAAGGGTTGCCAGAGTTAGGATTGCCGAAAGATTAAATAAAACTGCGATCTGAGATCTTGTGTCTGCGGTTTGAACCCGCCTGCGAATCAATTCGCAGGCTAATAGCTGAAGTCCATTAAAATGGACTGAAAGCGTTGATTTGGATTACTAATATTTTAGTCCTCTTCAGAGGACTTTAGCTACTCGCTGTGGAAATTGATTTCCAGGCGGATGTTGCGACTAGTACAAAATCTGAGTAAAAAACCAATGATTAAACCTAATTTATTTGATGTAGTCGAAATGTTGGTTGATCTTCCTGAAATAGGGCTTCAGGTTGGCGATCGCGGTGCTATTGTAGAGGAATATAGCGATCGCGCCTACGAAATCGAATTTACCAACCCACAAGGGGAAACTCTCGCACTTCATACCCTTTCACCCGAACAGTTTATCGTAGTTTGGATTGTCAAATGTTAATATATTGGTGAAAAAAGCAGCTAGTTTAAAAAATAGGCAGTAGAAATGGAAGCACAAGAACTGAAGCAAATCATTCAAGAAAGTGTACGAGAAACCATCCGAGAAACCATTCGTGAAGTGTTAAAGGAAGAACGACTTGCTCTTTCTTTAGCTTTGATTCCCCGTGTTAGTGAAAAAGAAATGCAGGAAATTCAAGCACAATTTGGTTCACGATCCGATTATGACAAAGATGATTTTGTGAATATGACAGATTGGGTGCGACATGGAACTAACCTTCAGGAAAAATTCAATTAAGTTTATCAAAAAGCTCTCAGCTAAAGATGCTGAGAAAATTCAGACTAAAATCCTTTATTTGCTTGACGCAATTGAACGATCGGGCGTAGTACCATCAGGAGAGCTTGATATTAAAATGTTAGAGGGAGAATGGCAAGGTTTTTAAGAATGAGAGTGGGCAAAATTAGAATTATTTTTACAATTGATACTGAACGAGATGAACTCCAGATTTATAATATAGGTTTTAGAGGAGATATTTACAATAATTGATTTTGGCTAGATAGAACTAATCTTGATGAAAAATTGAAATAAAACTTTTACCTTCCTTCCCTTCAACCTTGAAAAAACCTTCTGCCTTCTGCCTTCTGCCCTCTGCCTTTCTGCAAAAAGACGGCAAATACAACTATTTAATTACGGTTCGCACCAATCGCGGAATGGGTGGAATTGCTTAAAGTATTGATTAGTGGCAGCACCAAGCAGCTACGAAAAAACCTCCCGAAAGGCAACCGTCCTTTAAAGGTTCGGAAACCTCGCCTTCATAATCACCCCGATCGCCGCTGAGTATAGAAAAGAGTTCTGTGTTGTGCAGAACAATATACAAGTTGAACAAAGTTGGTGAAAGGGCTCGGTTGGTGCAGTTAGCAGTGCTGTCTTGCTCTCGATTTAACTAATCAATCGAGCCTAGTAAATTTTGTAGTTAGATGGGAAACCGAACACTCTTATGGCAAAAGTTGTTGGAATTGACTTAGGTACGACTAACTCCTGTGTGGCTGTAATGGAAGGTGGTAAACCCACAGTCATCGCCAACGCAGAGGGTTTTCGGACTACACCTTCGGTTGTAGCTTATGCTAAAAATGGCGATCGCTTAGTCGGACAAATCGCCAAGCGCCAAGCGGTAATGAACCCAGAAAATACGTTCTATTCCGTAAAGCGCTTTATTGGACGTAAATTTGACGAAATTACTCACGAAGCTACAGAAGTTTCCTATAAAGTCCTGCGCGATAGCAACGCAAACGTTAAATTAGATTGTCCAGCACAAGGCAAACAATTTGCACCTGAAGAAATCTCTGCACAAGTTCTTCGCAAGCTGGTAGATGACGCAAGCAAATATCTGGGTGAAACAGTTACGCAAGCAGTAATTACCGTACCTGCTTACTTTAACGACTCCCAACGTCAAGCGACTAAAGACGCTGGTAAGATTGCTGGGATTGAAGTTCTGCGGATCATCAACGAACCTACAGCTGCATCCTTAGCTTACGGTTTGGATAAGAAAGCTAACGAAACCATTCTGGTATTTGACTTGGGTGGTGGTACTTTCGACGTTTCTATCCTAGAAATTGGCGATGGTGTGTTTGAAGTGTTGGCGACTTCTGGCGATACTCACCTGGGTGGTGACGACTTCGACAAGAAAATCGTTGATTACTTAGCTGAAGCATTCCGAAAAGATGAAGGTATCGATCTTCGCAAAGACAAACAAGCTTTGCAACGTCTGACGGAAGCAGCAGAAAAGGCGAAAATTGAATTGTCCAGCGTGACTCAAGCGGAAATCAACCTGCCTTTCATCACTGCGACTCAAGATGGGCCGAAACACTTAGAAATGACGTTAACAAGGGCGAAATTTGAGGAAATTTGCTCTGATTTAATCGATCGCTGCCGCATTCCAGTAGAAACTGCGGTTCGCGACGCGAAGATTGATAAGTCTGCGATCGATGAAGTAGTGCTAGTTGGTGGTTCTACTCGTATCCCCGCTGTGCAAGAAGTGGTGAGACGGTTGTTGGGTAAAGAACCTAACCAAAGCGTTAACCCGGATGAAGTGGTAGCAGTTGGCGCAGCTATTCAAGCTGGTGTACTTTCCGGCGATGAAGGTGCATCTGGTATCTTGTTGCTAGACGTAACTCCGCTGTCTCTGGGTGTGGAAACTCTTGGCGGTGTCATGACCAAGATTATCACTCGCAACACTACCATTCCTACCAAGAAATCGGAAGTATTCTCCACTGCGGTTGACGGACAAACTAACGTAGAAATTCACGTTCTCCAAGGGGAACGGGAAATGTCCACCGACAACAAGAGTCTGGGTACTTTCCGCTTAGATGGTATTCCCCCTGCGCCTCGTGGAGTTCCCCAAATCGAAGTAACTTTCGATATCGATGCTAACGGTATCCTGAACGTAACTGCGAAGGACAGAGGTACTGGTAAAGCTCAATCGATCAGCATCACTGGCGCTTCTACTTTGCCGAAAGATGAAGTCGATCGCATGGTGAAACAAGCAGAACAAAATGCTTCTGCTGATAAGGAACGTCGGGAACGGATCGATCGCAAAAACCAAGCTGATTCTTTAGCATACCAAGCGGAAAAACAACTTGCAGAATTGGGTGACAAAGTACCCGCTGCTGACAAGTCTAAACTAGAAGGTTTAATTAAAGACTTGAAGGATGCTGTTGCTAAAGAAGACGACGAACAAATCAAGAAATTGATGCCAGAAGTGCAACAAACTCTGTACAGCATCGGTAGCAATATCTATCAGCAAGCTGGTGGTGCTGCGCCTAGTGGCGATGGTACTGGTGCTGCGCCAGGCGGTGGTTCTACCGGAACTTCCGGTGGTGGCGATGATGTAATCGACGCTGAATTTTCGGAAACTAAGTAATCATTAGTCATTAGTCATTGGTCATTAGTCATTAGTCATTGGGAAAAACAAATGACAAAGGACAAATGACGAATGACAGATAACAAAAAGGTTGATAATGGTAGCTAAAATGCTCCTTATCAACCTTTTTGGTTTTTGAGTGTTTTATGGTGCAATCACTTGATTAGTTGGTTTGCGTCGTGCTAGTGCTGCCAAAAGGCGATCGAGTGGAGGACAAATAGGCGCACGAATTATGTCTTGAAAACTTGGTCTTCTAGGAGAACTATTTGCCGAATCGGATGTCATCGGGCCAGCAAATAATTGTGGGTTTGACAGATCTATAACTCCCGTAGGCATGGCAAAATTTTCCTGATATGAAAAACTTAGCAAATTAACTTCTGAAGTATTGTTAGACAGGAATTGTCGTATATTTAAAGCAGTAGAAGCACAGATGTAATCTACTAGTAAATCCTGCACAACCCAGATCGCTTTTCCACCCCAATTAATGGCAATTTCACTCTTAACAATTAGTTGACTTACCATCCTTGCCCATACTTGACGGTAATTAATACTAGGGGCATTATGGTGTCTACCAAGCAGCACATCTTCAAATGCCATTGGGATTGTACTTCGTGCTTTTTTGTCTCCGCCAGAAGTGCTAGAAGTCATAATTTCTATAATGCTTGGCACTCCAGTTGGACAATCTTCTACATAGTATTCATTACCTTTTTTGGTAATTGTATAACCACCATTTTGCAGAAGTTTTTGTAATTTACTCCAAGGTAAATTTGTTGTGCTTTCAATTTCTGACTGACTAACTGAGGAAATTGGCATGAGCAGATAATCAAAAGTGTAATCAAAGGACATTTGAACCTCGTTGATTACACTAATAAATTTTAATTTAACTTCAGGCCAAATACCTAGTCGCGTACCGGAAGGATATCCAAGTAACCTTAAAGTTGCAATTTCGGCGTTTATTTGATGCGTTCTTTCTCCTGCTCTTTCACGCCCTAATACAAGCAATCTTCTAGGACAAACAATCCAAGGTGCTGAGTTATTTTTAACTTGTATAGAACATACACCAGCAGCAAGTTTAGCACGATTAGGAGACATTTCTTTTAATGCAGGATTGCGAGATAAATCTATTTGTGAAAGATAGCGATTACCGCCACCATCACAATCGCAACCCATGAAAGGGCAGCGTGCTGCCATGCGATTTTGTTGGGCTTCTTCTGAGCGATCGTCTATCGGGTAGCCAAAGATTTCAAAGAGTTTCGGCACTCTAAATTCCTCTTAATTGCTTCTGCAAGTATACGAGCAACTGGCGGCGGTACAGAGTTAGCAATTTGTCTGTGTTGATCGAGATATTTCACCCTACCTGAACGACTTTTTATTGGCCCTTTAAGTAAATATTCATCGGGGTAGCCGTGAAGTCGCATATACTCGCGGGGTGTTAAATAGCGGTCTTCTATTGGGTGAAAAAATATCTCTCCGCAGCGCAATGTTAAGGCAGGTTCGGTACGCGACAAACGACGAAATTTTGTGGTATCTTTTTTGGCAAGATTGCCGCGCTGACTCTGGGGAAGATGCAATTCTTTTGCTAAATAAGAACCTTCTGGTACGCCATTTATACGCCTTCTATCTCCATCAGGAGTTACATCTACATGGCTATTTTCTGAAATAATTTCGGTTTTAGATTTTGGTTTTCCTAGTCCTTCAATAGCTTCGCCAACTGTTAGGTAAGGGGGCAATGGAAACAGGGGAAGTGATTGTGTTGCCGGACAATGCGTGGGGGAAGGAAAGTCAAATTGATTGGGTTTTAAGGTGCTAACAATAAACACTCTCTCCCGGATTTGGGGTACGCCATAATCGGCAGCAATAATAGTTTTCCAATTAGTAAGGTAATTAAGATTTTGCAACTGTTGTAATAGTAATTCAAAAACTCCTCCGATTTTGCCACTGCGATCGGGTGCATTTAGCAATCCTTTAACTTGCTCAATTAAAATTACTTTCGGGCGGAATACATCGGCAAATCGCGTCATTTCAAAAAGTAACATTCCTCGATCGTCTTCCAGGCATTTTCGCTTGCCAATTTGAGAAAATGACTGACAGGGTGGCCCACCAAAAAGTAAATCAAGTTCACCCGGTTTTATGTCTAAATCTCTCATTAATTTTTCCGGATCGATGTGGCGAATATCATTTTCAATAATCCGAGTTTGGCGTTGATCGCGACTAATAGATGTACGCAAAGTTTCACAACAGTAAGGATCTATTTCTATGCAAGCTAGAACATCAAATCCTGCTTGGATTACTCCTATATCCATACCTCCTGCACCTGAAAAGAGAGATACAGCAGAGAATATATTTTTTGTCTGTTTTTTTACCACCAATTCAGTATTCCTTAAGGAACAATAGCTATTATGCTATATATTTTTACCTTATTTTAGGGTAAAAAGCCGATATAAATTGATAGCGATCGCACTTGTAAATTATGAGTCGGAAAGATTTTCTTTTGTTGTTACAGAATTAGCTTTTCCTAAACGATAAGCTGTCAGGGGACTGTTACGAATATCTTCTTCTGCTTGTGCGATCGCTTTATCCAGCAATATATTCAAAGCATCATATTGTCGAACTACTTCTCGCAGTTTAGCAACATGGCGTTTGATCATTTCTGGATCTGGCTGCTTGTTATTCATGTTAATTTCTTGAAGAGTAGCTTTTCTAAGATATATTATATTTTTCTTGCCATTGCTTCAAAATATCTATGGGAAATTGTAGGGACACGGCATTCCATAGATAAGGTAGAAGTTGCAAATGTTAATTATGCCGTGTCCCTACCCTCACCAACAGACTTATTCAGCAAGCCCTAGCTATAGTTTATACCAAATCTAATTTAACTACTTCTTTTCGCCTAATAACAAAGCTGATAGTGATTTTCAAAGAATGCTCCAAGTGCGGGAGTTCTCTTTGGAAAGTTGGATATCAACAGAAGAAGTGAGGAATAGCGATAGTTGAGTTAACTAACTTTCAATCTATAGTTCAAGAATTGTTGGTTCGATCGCTAGAATCCACCTGTTTTTCAGCGGCTAATTCGGCTTTTACTTCTGCTACTAAATCTTCCCAAACTTCTACGGCTTCTGCTGCGGTGTCTTTGCTTTTTTCGTAAAGTTCAAAACTGGTTTTAATTGTGGTTTTGGCGATCGCTTTCCCAGCTTTAGCAACTACGGGAAGTACTATTGGTGCTAATGCTACTACGCCAACACCGATCGCGATCGCCTGTCCCCGATTTTTAATTTGTAATTGTTTCCAATCAAAAGGCATAATTTCCTCCTCTTTCATCTGTGTTCATCTGTGGTTTAAAAACAATTTTATTTATCAATGTTCGCTACTATTAATAGTGGAAGTGTAACGATGAACTAATAAAGGTCTTAAACCGTTGACTCCGGCGGCGATCGCAGAACCATTATGCACGACTGCGGCTAATAATGGGTTTAGTCCAATTGTTGATGCTATCCCGATCGCGGCGAGATTTGGTACTACTGAAAGACCAATATTTTGGTGGGTGATTTGCATGGTTTCTTTGGCGATCGCGATCGCATCTAGCAAACTCCACAATTCGTTATTCATTAATACTACATCGGCGGTTTCTCTGGCGACTTCGGAACCTCCTGCAAAGGATATTGAAACATCTGCATAAGCAAGCGCCACTGAATCATTTAAACCATCTCCCACGAAGGCGACTGTTTTACCTGATTCGTGCAATTTACGGACAATTTCGGCTTTGACTTCCGGGAAAGCTTCGGCGTGAATTTGTTCGTTTGTCATGGCTAATTCTCGCCCTACTGCATTGGCTCTGGCTTGGTTATCACCTGTTAAGAGATGTATCTCTAAACCATAGCGCGATCTTAATTTTTCTAACACGGTTTTGGTTTCAATTCGCAAAGGATCAGCATATTTTAATACTCCTTGAAATTCTCCGTTGCTGGCGATGTACATTACGGAAGAATCGGCGGAAATTGGACAATCTTCATGGCGCGAGTTACATTTTCCTAAAATACAAGGATGTTTTTCATAGAAACAGTCGATGCTAATTCCTTGTTTGCGTAAAAAGCGATCGCTTCCTACCAAAACTTTTTCGCCGTCAATTTCTGCACTGACTCCTAAACCTACATCAAATTGCAATTCTTCCCTTGGCAAAATCTCTACGTTTTGCGATTCTGCATAGTGAATTACTGCTTCTGCTAAGGGATGAGTTAACCTTTGTTCGGCGGATGCTGCTAGTTGTAAAAGTCGTTTTGGAGTGGTGCGATCGCTAACAGTATCAACTTCAACAATTTGCAAGTCTCCTTGAGTTAAAGTTCCGGTTTTATCAAAAACAATTGTATCGACTTTCGCTAATTGTTCTAAAGTTCTACCGCTACGAATTAAAATTCCGTGTTTCGCTGCATGGTTGATTGCGGCTAAAAATGTGGTAGGAATTGCGAGGCGAATTCCTGTGACAAAATCCAAGCTTAAAATCGAAGCAACTCTAGTAGAATCACGAGTAATTGCCCAAGTTGCACCTGCTAAAGCTAAGGCTGGTAAAATGGCTTTATCGGCTACATTTGAGGCATAATTTTCCATTCGAGTATCGTGAACTGGCGCTTGTTTTACTAATTCGATACTTGCGCCTGCGCGAGTTTGTTTTCCGACTCGTTGGGTTTCAATATAAATTTTACCCGATCGCACTAAAGTAGAAGCAAAAACGCTTTCTCCTAATCTTCTCACGACTGGCATTGATTCGCCAGTTAATCTTTGTTGATCGATCGCAGCTTCTCCTTTAATTACTTTCCCATCA
The DNA here is from genome assembly GCF_041929345.1 of Floridaenema aerugineum BLCC-F46. Classification (NCBI taxonomy): domain Bacteria; kingdom Bacillati; phylum Cyanobacteriota; class Cyanophyceae; order Aerosakkonematales; family Aerosakkonemataceae; genus Floridanema; species Floridanema aerugineum. The sequence goes on along the minus strand of NZ_JBHFNQ010000065.1, from coordinate 24,627 downwards.
ACCGGAATTTGTTCCCCTGGATAAACGACAACGGTATCACCAACTTTGACTTCTGTAGCGGCGACTTGGCGAATTTCGCCCTTTTCCTCTACCCAAGCAAAGTGACTTAAACTATCCAAAAGATCGGCGGTTTCACAAGCAGAAGAACGGGCGGTGCGATCGCGTATTGCATCCCCAGTTTCATGTAACAATAATAATAATGCTGGGGTTAACCAATCTCCCTGCATTGAGGAAGCACCTAACGCTAAAACATCTAAACAATCTATGTTTAATTTCTTTTCTTTAACTAAGCTTTCTCCCGCTCTTTTTGCTACAGGTAATCCGGCGGCTATTACGGAACTTGCTACTACAATTTGGGGAATCGGAACGCGAAAAGTAGTTCTTAATAATGCTAAAATTGTCGCTATTGCTGGTAAAGTTAAATCAGACCAATCAAAGGATTCTTCTGTTTCTGATTTTTCAATTTCTGGTTTAATTACTTTGGGTAATTCTGTGTTTGTTACCCGCAAATCCATGTTTTGAATGTGACTCGCTAAGAGCGATCGCATTTCAATTTCGGAGTGTAGTTTCGTTGTATAATTAATCGCAATTGAACCAGCATCAGGGTTAACTCTTACTTTAGTTACACCCTTTAATGCTTCCATTGATTTTTGCAAACGTTTGGCATATCGCGGATCTTTACTGAGTCTAGGTACGCGAAACCTCACTCTACCGGGAACTGCATGAACTAAACTACAAACAGATGTAGAAGGCTGAATTATAACGTTAGTTTCTATTTGATTAGTTTTTAAATTCACCCTGTCTAAAATTACTGAATTTGCCATCTCTACATTTCCTTTATGACTTACGTCGTTCATGTAAATTTTGTTAAAAATGAATTCAGCAACTCTAACGCTATTCCTGGTTTTAAGTCTTGCCAATTACTACTAAAATCTGATGGTTGAGTTACTGTAATTGCAGAATTTGAATTGTTATTACTCTCTACATTGGGAACGGATATTGCAGGAGAATCAGTTAAATTTTCTGGTTCTTCTGCGGGGGAATCTGTCGATTTTACTAAAGCGATTAAACGATCGCGCACAGCTGCATCCGGCATCCCATTTGTATAATAACTGATTGCGACTGAACCAACGCGATCGCTAATGCGAAGATTAGTTACAGACGAATCTGTGCTGAAAACTTCTTGCAATTGTTTCGCATATTCAGCATTTTTTACTAACTTTGGTACTCGCAAACGAATTCTACCGGGAATTGTATGAACTATCTCAATTGAGTTAGTTTCAGAAGTGGTTGTTTGGGGGGAAGTTGCGATCGCTTCTGGCTGAATTAATATAGTTTCTGAACTACTATTTTCTGTTGGAGAAACAGAGATAGAAGCAGCTTCGATTTGATTTAATACTTGTCGAGTTAAACTCGCCGTCATCAAATTTACCAACATTCCCCAACCACCATTGAGGCGCAATGCTTCTGTTACAATCATGCCAGCAATCATTGGTAATAAAGCATCTACATTCGGATGTTGATACAAAAAATTACCAACTTGTTTTTCCGGCGACATTTGCGGCGGAGTTATCCCACTTACCCCCCATTTTTGCAGAATATCTAACATTGAAGGTAAGGTGAGAACTCGCGGATCGAAGATAATAATTAAATTGCCAGTTGCTTCGTCAGTTTGAACAGCACAAACACCTTTTTGCTGTTGTAACTGTTGTCCTAACATATTTAACCATAAGTTACTAGCAGCATCATTGGCTTTTAGTTGGATGCAACCTGCGATCGCTTGTACTAATTCAATACTGCTTGTTTGACTTGTTTCTTTATTACCCATTTTTGTTAAAACTTCCCTTTAACTTCACCGCAAGACATTTTAGATTTTCGATTCTAAAATTACAACTCTCTAAAATCGAAAATCTAAATTTAATACTAAATCCTTTCTAATGAACCGCAGAGACACAGAGAGCGCAGAGAGAAGAGAGAGAAGATATATAGCCAGTCTAAATCAATTGTTAAAATTTCTTATTCTCTCTTCTTTCTTCGTGTTCTTCGTGTCTAACTGCTACGCACCGCTACGCGAACGTGGTTCAAAAAAAGTCTTGTTCACGAATCATTTAGACTGGCTATATGAGGTAACTAACTCGGATTATCTCCAGCCTAAAGCTAAGGCACTTTGGTAGAAAATGAAGCTAGCCAGCCAAGCGAAACCCAAGGAATAAGCTAAAGCAAATACAGTGAATTTCCAAGTTTTAGCTTCATTAAATAATGTCGCTGTTGTGACTAAGCAGGGAGTGTAAAGCAAACAGAAAATACAGAAACTATAGGCTTGAATAAAAGTAACTGTTCCGGCAATTTGGCTAGTTACTGCATCTTCACCCAATGCGTAGATTACAGCTAAAGAACCTACCACAACTTCTTTAGCAATTACGCCAAATAACAAAGCTAAAGTTAAATAGGGATTAATGCCAATTGGTTCCATAATTGGACTTAAAAATTGTCCGATTTGTCCACCAATTGTGTTTAATCCTGTTGCACCTGGAGGCAAATTTGTTACTACCCAAACGGCGACACAACCTAAAGTAATGAAACCAGAAGCCCTAGTCAAAAACTCTTTTACTTCTCCCCAACCTCTGAAGAAGACGTGCTTTAAAGTTGGGACTCGATAAGGAGGTAATTCTAATACAAAAGGTTCTTCATTTTTAAATAATCCTTGGAAAAGTGCAGCCGTAACTATGGCAGCTACAAAACTAAGGAGATACAAAGAAAATAACACTAAAGCACCATTACCATTAGGAATAACCGCCGCAATAATAAACACAAAAACTTGCAATCTCGCCGCACATAACGAAAAAGGAATGACTAACATTGTTAATAGTCGCAGCGACTTAGAACGCATGACTCTAGTTCCCATTAAAGCCGGAACATTGCAGCCAAATCCCATCATTTGCATGACAAAACTGCGTCCATCTAGCCCTAATTTTGCCATGAAAGCATCCATTAAATAGGCAGAACGAGATAAATAACCGCTATCTTCTAAAACTGCCATTATCATGAAAAACAATACAATTAATGGCACAAAAGAAGCGACAGTTGCTAATCCGCCCCAAAGTCCATTAACAATAAAATCTTGGGCTAATTGCGGTAAGGGACTAACTAATGGTTCAATGGCATTAGTTTGTAACCAAGTTGTGATTTGATCCATGATGTCTTGGGAAGGTAATCCCACATTCCAGACTACCCAAAACACTGCGAACATTCCCGCAAAAAATAAGGGTAAACCTAAGATTGGATGTAGTAAAAAGCGATCGATCTGCTGAGTAATATTAACTGCCATCTGTGAAGGCATTTGTACCGCACCTGTGAGAATATTTTCTATCTCTTCAATAGAAATATTCACCTCTTCACATAAGCAAGCTTTCCGATTAGTAGGAAAACTTTCTGCTAATTGTTGACAAATCGCCCGATAAGCTCTTTCGTATCCTCTGCCATATTTAGCACTCATCATAAAAACAGGTAACTCTAAGCGTTTCGCTAACTCATTTACCTGAATTTCCACACCATAATGCTTGGCTTCATCTGCCATATTGAGAATAATAATTGCTGGCAAACCTAAAGCTTTAATTTGCCAAGCTAAACGAATTTGTCTGTCAATTTGGGCAGCATTTAAAATAACAACAACTAAATCAACGCCAAAGTTTTCTAAAAAGTGCTGAACGACTTTTTCATCCTCAGAAAAACCTTTGAGATCGTAAATTCCTGGTAAATCTACAAACTCTACAGTTTCATTATTAATATTGATATGAGCTTGTAATAAATCTACCGTCACTCCGGGCCAATTTCCCACAAAAGCCGTTGCACCTGTCAACCTATTAAACAACGTTGATTTTCCAGTGTTCGGCATTCCAATCAGAGCAACTCTTTTTACTGCTTTAGCGGTTTTTACAGCAGTAGCATCTGAATGACAGTTCATAATTTCACCTGCAAAACTTAGTAACTTAATGATTGAGCAATCCTATTTAGGTTATGAACTCTTTCTTCTCTCTGCGTCCTCTGCGTCTCTGTGGTTCAAAAAATCATTAAGGATTGCTATAGCTGAATTTAACTATTTTCAGCTTAATTTGTCGCTTCCATTGTCTGAATCAATACCATTTTCGCTTCAGTTCTTCTAATAGCTATTTCAGTAGTAGAACCGACTCGAATGTGCAAAGGCCCACCAAACCAAGCTTGCCGTAAAACTCGAATTGGTCTGTTAGGAACAATTCCCATTGCTTCTAAGCGTTTAGCTAATCCTTGACCGTGACGGCTAAGTTGTACGCTTTCTACGATCGCCAAACTACCCGGCTTTAGTTCTGATAAAGTCATTGTTTTAGTTGGGTTTATTTCTTTTGTTTATGTTTACAAATTACAGTATTTGGGAAATATTTTCAATTAGCTTTGATAGCTAATTTTACTGACTTTTCCGACCATACAAAACCACCTGATACTGATGGGAAGCAGGTTTTAGGTAGATCGACTTACATGGATTGTCCTTAGTTCTACAAAAAAGTTATGTAATCAAAGCATAACTTTACTTTTGAATAAGAAACTTAAAAATCTTACTAATCTCTGGGAAAGATAGCTAAGTTAGTTTCAGAGTCAAATAAATGAATTTTTTTACTTTGCAACGCTAAGGAGATTTTGTCACCAATACTTACTTGTCTTTCCGGTGGAACTCGCACTTGTAGAGTCAAATTCGGGTTAGTTTCACCCAGCAAGTGAACTGATAAATGAGTTTCGTTTCCTAACGCTTCCACCAAATCTACTTCTACTTGTAAATTTTCTGGTGCAGGAATGCTGAGATTAAAATGTTCGGGACGAATGCCTAAAATTAGGGATTGGCGATCGTACTTTCGCAAAGCAGATTCCCAAATTTCCGGTAAAGTTAAACGAAATTGGGGATGATTAATTAATAGTGGCGCTTGGAATTGTACGGGAATAAAATTCATTGGTGGAGAACCAATAAATTGCGCCACAAACATATTAGCTGGACTGTTGTATAATTCTAAAGGTTTAGCTAATTGTTGTAATTGACCTTGATTCATTACCGCAATGCGATCGCCCATCGTCATCGCTTCCGTTTGATCGTGAGTCACATAAATAGTAGTAGTACCCAATTGTCTTTGTAATTTGACAATTTGGGCGCGAGTTTCCGCCCTTAATTTCGCATCTAAATTTGATAAAGGTTCATCCATTAAGAAAACTTGGGGATTTCTGGCGATCGCACGTCCTAAAGCTACCCGTTGTTTTTGTCCCCCAGAAAGTTGCTTTGGTAAACGTGACAACAGCGACTCAATTTGTAATAACTGCGCCACATTTTTTACTTGCTTCTGAACAGCTTTCTCCCGTTCCGAAAGATAACGCAAACCTTTGGGTAAAGACTTAGTTACTCTGACTAACAAATCTTCTTTAAATTGGACAATTTTCTCCCCTGGATTGACAGGCAAGATGCCTGTGCTACGGTTCATTCGCCGCAAACCAAAAGCGATGTTATCATAAACAGTTAAATGGGGATAGAGAGCGTAATTTTGAAATACCATTGCGATGTCGCGTTCTTTTGGTGGTAGATCGTTCACCAATCTTTCTCCCACCCAAATATTACCGCCTGTTAATTCTTCCAATCCCGCAATTAACCGCAATAAAGTACTTTTACCACAACCAGAAGGGCCAACTAACACCATAAATTCCCCATCTTCCACCGTCAAATTAATGCGGCGTAAGACGGGAGTAGATGAGAGAGAATCATTTCCTTTTTCTGCTTTCGGTTCTTCAATTACTTTGCTTTCGGAAAAACTTTTATAGACATTTTCTAAAACAACTTGTGCCATAATTTATTCCCATATTCTGCTTTTCAATTTATTTTGCATTCAGGCATTGATCTATTGAAAATTTGCGGGTTTCACCAATTTGATTTGCTTGCCAAACTGTACCATTTTCCACATCTAAACAAGTTAACCAACCTGTTTCATAAGCTAAAGTATCAATGCAAATAGCATAACCGATATTCAAGGGTAAACCGCTTTCTAAACTTTGGTGTCCGTAAACAATTGTTTTACCCGAAAAGTGTGGCAAAGGACGATCGTTCAATCCCCAAAATAGGATAATTTCAGGTTGTTCAGCTAATGGCAAATTCGGATCGGCATCAGCGTGGACGAATAAATGGTTATCTGTTTCGTACCAATTTACACATTTATTTGCTAAAAAATTCCAATGACTATCAGGAACATTAAGCAAATTAAGTTGTTCAGAAGTTGAGTAAGAAGATAGAGTCGCCTTTCCACCCATTTGCAACCACCCTGATATTTTCCCATCATGACGACAATTCAGCATCATTTGCTCATGATTTCCGCGTAAAGCTATTAGTTGTCCAGTTTCATAAAGAGTAATTAATCGCTCGATCGCTCCTTTTGAATCTAAGCCATGATCTACATAATCACCCAAAGTAATGATTTGATCTTCTGGCTGTATTTGTACTACAGAAAGAAGATGATCGAGAGCGATCGCACAACCATGAATATCACCAATAGCCAGAATACGCATTATCCCTCAACTATTACTAAACCTAAAACTTTTTCCTCTTCTTTGAGTTTGTTAATGCGATCGCCAGTTCCATCCTTACCCCAAAAAGGAATCCGTTCCACAGCCAAATTTACCATCCTTGGCGTATCAGTTAACAGCAATGCTTTAGTTTCGGGAATTACTTCAATCATGCCAATCAAAGTATCTGATTTGCTGGTATATTGTAAAGCTTGCGTACCAATATCACCTAAATTAGCTAAACGAATCGCACTAATTGGTAATCGTTTGGCATAACCTAAATGAGTTACTATCAACAAGTTATCATCTTGATTGATACTAACTGCACCAATTAACTGTTCATTGCGAGTTAATCTTAATGCTTGTAAACCCCCAGCAGATCGACTCATTAGAGGTAATTGTTCTTCGTTGAGTAAGAAGCGCAAAATGCGTCCGCCTGTGGTAGCTAAAGCAATTTCTTCGCGTTCATTTGTCGGCAAAGCATACAATAATTGGTCATCATCCTTCAGTTTTAAAACTGTTAAACCCCGACGAGTTAAATTAGCGAATTCAGAACTTACTAACCGCTTAATTCGTCCTTGTTGACTCACCACAACCACACTACTGGAATCTGACGCTGAAGGTGCAATAAAATATCCCACCAAAGTTTCGGGAACTTCCTTAGCTTGCGGTAACAAACTAACTAATGGTGTACCTTTTGCTTGTCCAGAAGTGGGCGGAATTTCTCCAACTTTGACAGGGAAAGCTTTACCGCTACCAGTTACAACTATTAAATCTGCTTCTGTAGTTGTAGAGAAAGTTTTTACAACTACATCATCGGCTGATTTCAAATTAGATTTACTGCCATTTTTACCCAATCTTCTGATATAACCTTTGTAAGTTATTTCCAAATTTGCTTCTTCAGGAGTGGTTGAAGTTAGGGGAGTGAATAAGGAAAGTTGTCCTTCCGCCTCTTCCGTTTTTGGTTGATCTCGGCGGCGTTCTCTAGTAGTTCTATTTTCCTTTTCTGGGGTTTTCTTGGTTTCGGTTTTAGTGACTTTGGGATTGTAAATGCGAGTGCGTCGCGGATCGGAATATTTCTTTTTCAAAGAACGCAAATCTTTTTTCAAAGCTTTGAGTAATTCATGTCGATCGCTCAACAACCTCTGTAAATGTTGAATTCGTTCTGTAAGTTCCGCTAACTCCTGTTGTAATTGTTGACGTTCTAAACCAGTTAACCGACGCAAAGGCATAGCTAAAATAGCATCAGATTGGCGATCGCTAAAATTAAACCGACTTTGAAAAGTAACTTTTGCCGTCGATCCATCAGGCGCATTTCGCAGAATCTCAATAATTGCATCTAAATTTTCTAAAGCTGAAATTAAACCTTCAACTAAATGCAAACGTCTTTCCGTTTGTTCTAATTCATAGCTATATTGTCGAGTCAGAGTTTGTTCCCGGAAACTGAGAAACTCCTGTAAAATTTCCCGCAAAGTTAGCTGTCTAGGTTGTCCTTCCACCAAAGCTAACAAAATCGCCCCAAAATTAGTCGCCAGCGCTGTTTGTCTGTATAAATTTTCTAGAACTTCTTGCGGACTAGCATCGCGTTTTAGTTCGATTACTACGCGCATTCCTTCGCGATCGCTCTCATCCCGAATATCCGCAATCCCCTCAATTTTACCCTGATTAACCAACTCAGCAATCTTTTCAATCCAAGCCGCCTTATTGACTTGGAAAGGTAACTCAGTCACTACGATCGCACTTCGCGTCGTTCCCCTTTGGCGCTGACGACCTTTGCCAATTTGAATTTCCTCAATCTTGGCAATTCCCCGCACCGTAATTGTCCCTTTTCCTGTAGTGTAAGCCTCGCGAGTTCCCTCACTCCCGACAATTTCGCCCCCAGTGGGAAAATCAGGCCCCGGAATCAACTCCAACAACTTATCATCAGAGAGATTAGCATCATCAATTAAAGCAATTAACCCATCTACCAACTCGCCCAAATTGTGAGGAGGAACATTAGTCGCCATCCCCACCGCAATCCCAGCACAGCCATTAAGTAATAGAATAGGTAATTGAGCAGGTAAAACTACAGGTTCTTGCTGGGAATTGTCAAAATTAGGGATAAAATCAACTGTAGCTTCGCCAATCTCACTCAACATCGCCTCATGACTAATCGGTGCAAGGCGTGTTTCAGTGTAACGCATCGCCGCTGGGGGGTCATTATCTACTGAACCAAAATTCCCATGACCTGCCAATAAAGGGTAACGGCAGGAAAAATCCTGCACCATTCGCACCAAAGCATCATAAACTGCTTGGTCGCCGTGAGGGTGATATTTACCTAAAACGTCTCCAACTACACGGGCACATTTCCGGTAAGGTCGATCGGGCGTTAATCCCAACTCGTGCATCGCATACAAAATCCGGCGATGTACAGGTTTTAACCCATCTCGAACATCCGGGAGCGCTCGACCGACAATCACACTCATGGCATATTCAAGATAAGACCTTTGCATCTCTGTATGCAGAGCCGTAGTGATAATCTGTCCTGAAGAGAGTATGTTTAACTGTTTTGCCATGAGTCAATGTTCCTTAATGATTACGGAAAATAAATAGATGGGTGCGAAATTAACAATTTTCACAGTAGTATCAAACGGCATAGCCAATACTGTCTTATTCTGAATTTAGGCAAAAGGAAACCAAAATGAAAACTGTTCTAATAGTTGAAGACGATCCAATTAACCTCCGCGTTTTCTCGAAGATTCTTACCAAGCGGGGTGGTTTAGAAGTTAAGGGGACTGAAAATGTAGACGAAGTAATGCAAATTGCCCAGAATGGTCAGGCTGACTTAATTTTGATGGATGTTTCTCTACAGAACAGCAGTTACCAAGGTAAATCTGTGGATGGGATTAAAATTACCCAAATGTTAAAGGCCGATCCTCAAACTGCCAAATTGCCTGTGATCTTGGTAACGGCTCACGCGATGGAGGGAGATCGGGAAAACTTCCTCAAACAAAGCGGTGCCGATGGCTATATTTCTAAACCTGTGGTCGATCATCAAGAATTCGTAGATCAGATTATGGCTCTACTACCTAAAGACTCTCAAAACATAACTTAATAAATACCTCAGATACTCTTACACTAGCCTACCTGAACCATTCCTTCTCTAGGGGAGCTCTCGCAGCAGCAGGCAGGGTAGAGGATTTGAGCTATTTTTTCCTGTTTCCAATTTATCCAGTTTAAATGTCGAACAACTTATTACTATTTTGTCTGTCTGATTCATAAGATGGTAATTCTAATTTAGGTTTTCTAGTACTTATGTACTACTTTTAGGTCAATTCAGCAATAACTTTACTCAAACCGAGCGAAAAAATTATAGTGTAAAGTTAAGCTTTTTTGCAGGCTCCAGGGGTTCCAGGGGCTCCAGAGGTTCCAGGGGAAAGGTAAAATTTAATTCTCCCCATCCCCCCATCACCCCATCACCCCATCCCCCCATCTCCCAGAGTCCCTAGCGAGGTGCTTTTTGAGGTTCAGAGGATTGAGGCCCAGAACCTTGAGCGATCGTAGCTTGCATTCTGGGAGTAGCGAGAAACTTTTGGGTATCGCTAATTAAGCGAGTGCCCCAAAGATTTTGCTTTAAAAATTCCAGATCGGCATAACGATCGTCACTCTTAATCGCAGCTTCTCCTAAAGCTAAAGCTTTTTCCCGATCGCCTTTCGTGTAGAGGGCGACGGCGATCGCTAACTTAGGTTCTACACCATCCTTTTCAATAGCCAGGGCTTTTTGCCATTGCCCAATAGCGGCATCGACATTACCCTGTTCATATTTAACCAGCCCGATGTTATTAATTGCAGGCCAGAATTTAGCATCAGCTTTGACAGATCTTTGGTAGCTGTCCAAAGCTTGGGGAAATTGCTTTAACTTGTAATAAGCATTTCCCAAATCAAATAAAGCTTCAGCAGAATTTGGTTTAAGTTTTAAGCCATCTTTTAGGGCAGCAACCGCAGCATCATACTTTTCCTGCTGGAAGTATGCAGAACCTAAAGCAAAGAAAATAGCCGCTTCGTCAGGCTTTAAAGACTGAGCTTGTTTGAGCGCCACAATTCCTTTGTCCAACTGATTGTTCTGGATATACAATCCACCCAGCAGAAACCAAGCTTGGTAATTTTTGGGGGAAAGCTGTGTTGCTAATTGGGCACGGGTTAATGCTAATTCATATTGTTGGAATTGCGCCAACTGAGTAGCTTCTTGTGCTAAGCTCAACCCTTGCTGCTCCAACACAGAGGTGTCCAGTTGCAGCGCATGGGGAACAAGCGCCTGTCCAAAAGCTGGTACAGCCGCGCTCCAAATCCCGAAGATGAATAAAAGATGAAACCAAGGTTTGCGTTTGGTTGGCACAGTACAGCCTCGAAGTCAGAAGATGTCGTCAGTTTAGTTTAACGATACTTTACTTCATTATTACGGACAAGTTCTCACGCCCAGATCCCGCGCTCAGATCCCCGACGAAAGCAGAAGTTGTCGGGGATCTAGCCCACAAAATACCCGATCGACCGATCCCGCCCAATTGCTAAAATCGCTACTATTAAGAATAATGAAGTAAACTGACCTATTAGTGTGTCTTTTTGCGTCAAAACTACCGATATACTTTGCTCAGATCAGAATCAAATCTATATGAATCCCCTTGAGCATATTTTTATTTTCTGAGTAATTCCCATATTCCTAGTCGTTCTGATTACATAATTACAAATCATGCAAATCCCGTTTATTGGTAAAAAAACTGACCAGCGAATCCCTTGGGTTGCGGCATTAATCGCAGCCGGACTATTGAGCGTTTCAGCTGGAACTTACGTGGTAGTCAATCGGGTAACGCCTAAGACTGATACAGCGCAAGTAACCGTCCCAGTTGAAGCTAAAACAATTACCCTGCGAATTACTGCCAGCGGTACAGTAGTTCCAATCCAAACAGTTAACCTCAGCCCCAAAACTGCCGGAAGAATCGCTGAGTTACTCGTTGAACAAGGCGACAAAGTAAAAGCAGGCGATATCATTGCCAGAATGGATAATGCGGACATTCAGGCGCAACTAGCCCAAGCAAAAGCAGCCTTAGCAAAAGCTCAAGCTCAGTTAGCAGAAATTCGCGCCGGAAATCGCCCGGAAGAGATTTCTCAAGCTAGAGCCAGATTATCACAAACCCAAGCCCAGTTAGCAGAAGCCAGAGCCGGAAGTCGCCCAGAAGAAATCGCCCAAGCGAGATTTCGCTTAGATCAAGCTAAAGCCCAATTAACAGCAACACAAACTGGAAATCCCCAACAAATTGCCCAAACTCAAGCCCAAGTTCAAGCCGCCCAAGCTAGGTTAGATTTAGCAAATCAACGTTTAAAAGCTAATCAAAGTTTGGCAACTCAAGGGGCAATTTCTGCGGATAGATTGCAGGAAGTTATTTCCGAATATCGCAGCGCAACGGCGAATTTAGAAGAAGCAAGACGGCGATTAGTACAAATACAAAATGGCACTTCTCCAGCCGAAATAGCGCAACGTCAAGCAGCGGTTGAAGAAGCCCAAGAAGCTTTGGCAATGTTGCAAAGAGGTACTCGATCGGAAGTAATTGCTCAAAGACAAGCAGCGGTAAGAGAATCACAAAAGGCTTTAGATTTATTAATTGCAGGTTCTCGCCCGGAAGATATTGCTCAAGCAGAAGCAGGAGTGAAAGAAGCCCAAGCCAGAGTGCAACAAATTCAAGTACAATTAAATGATACGATTATCCGCGCTCCTTTTGATGGAATTGTCACCCAAAGATACGCGACTATCGGGGCTTTTGTTACGCCAACAACTTCGGCTTCTACTAGTGCTTCGGCAACTTCAACTTCGGTAGTTGCGATCGCACGCGGTTTAGAAATTCTCGCTAAAATTCCTGAAGTAGATATCGGGAATATTAAACAAGGACAACCTGTAGAAGTTGTCGCTGATGCTTATCCCGATCAAGTATTTAAGGGCAAAGTGCGCTTAATTGCTCCTGAAGCAATTGTCGATCAAAATGTTACTTCTTTCCAAGTCAGAGTGGAATTAGTTACAGGTTTAGAAGAGTTAAAATCGGGAATGAATGTGGATTTAACTTTCCTGGGAAAACAAGTTAGCGGTGCTTTAATGGTGCCGACTGTGGCGATCGTTACCGAAAACGGAAAAACTGGTGTCTTACTACCAGGTGAAAATCACAAATCTGTCTTTCGTCCGGTAACTATCGGTTCCACAATTCAAGACCAAACTCAAGTTTTAGAAGGTTTGAAAGAAGGCGAACAAATATATATTGATTTGCCCAAAGACCGGAAAAAAATTAAACCATAACCGTAGGGACACGGCATCATTAAGATTTTGGCAGAGACGATCGTTTATTGTCCGCCTTGTACCTACATAATTCGGGAAAAAGATTTTTATGAACCACGTTGTTTAATTAACTTGTGAAATGGATATTGTAGAAAGCGTGAAAATGGCAACTACTACATTAGTTGCAAACAAATTACGTAGCACGTTAACGATGCTGGGCATTATCATTGGTAATGCTTCAGTAATTGCTATGGTGGGAATTGGACAAGGTGCTCAAAGGTTAGCATCAGAGCAGTTTGAATCCCTTGGCCCAAATGTTTTGTTTATCATTCCGGGTAATCAAAACGCCCAAAGGAATCGGGATGTTCCCAAAACTTTGGTGTTAGAAGATGCCAAAGCGATCGCAAATCAAGTACCCTCAATTACAGAGGTAGCCCCGCAAATTCAAAGCCGTCTACCTGTAGTTTATAGTAATAAGAATACCAACACCCAAATTATTGGCGCTACTCCAGAATTTTTACCAGTCCGCAGTTTTGATTTAGCTAGAGGTAGATTTTTTAGCGATCAAGATTTGAAAAGTAACAACCAAGTAGCAGTTCTCGGATATGATGTAGTTGGTAAACTATTTGGTAATCAAAACCCGATCGGGGAAAAAATTAGGATTAGAAATCTTAGTTTTTTGGTAATTGGGGTAATGGAACAAAAGGGTTCTTTCTTAGGAAGTAACCAAGATGATACAGTTTTTATTCCTCTGACTACAATGGCAAATCGCCTGAGAGGAAGAACTTCTCCTTACGGAACAGAAGTAGATTTTATTGCAGTTTCGGCGCGAGATGCTAACAGCATTGGTGCAGCGCAATTTCAAATTAGTAATTTGTTAAGATTGCGTCATAAAATTACTGTAGAAGATGATTTTACCGTCAGAACTCAAAGAGATGTGCTGCAAATTGTCGGAACAATTACAGGCGCTTTAACTTTAATGTTAGCGGCGATCGCCGGAATTTCTCTGTTCGTCGGCGGAATTGGCGTAATGAATATTATGCTAGTTTCTGTAACTGAAAGAACTCAGGAAATTGGGTTGAGAAAAGCGATCGGTGCAACTCAGCAAGACATCCTAATTCAATTCATGATTGAAGCAATAATTCTCTCTGCTGCTGGTGGTATCGTCGGAACTATAATTGGTGTAGGTGGAGTCACATTAGTTGGTGCTTTAACACCTTTAAAAGCAGGAATTTCACCAGTGGCGATCGTCCTAGCTGTCGGAATTTCTGGCGGTATCGGTTTATTCTTCGGTGTCGTCCCCGCACAACGCGCCGCTAAACTAGATCCAATTGTCGCTTTGAGAAGCGCTTAGATTGGGTACTGGGGACTGGAGACTGGGTACTGGGTACACACAGAAAAGGAGACAAGGAGAAATTAATGAACTTAAAACTTTCTTGTAACTCAAAACTCACAACTCACAACTCAAACCTTTCCCAATCCCCAATCCCCAATCCCCAATCCCCAATCCCCAAAAATTATGCTTAAACCAGTAGTTATTCGATTAGAAGACATTAGCAAAATTTACGGTAGTGGCGATACAGAAGTCCAAGCACTACGAAAAGTTAACTTAGTAGTTGAAGAAGGCGAATATTGCTCAATTATGGGTGCTTCGGGATCGGGGAAATCGACAGCAATGAATATTATCGGTTGTCTCGATCGCCCTTCCTCCGGTAGCTATTATTTAGATCGAGTAGATGTTTCCCAATTACCAGATGCAGAATTAGCGAAAATTCGCAATCAAAAATTAGGGTTTGTCTTTCAACAATTCCACCTTTTACCCCAATTAACGGCGATGGAAAATGTCATGTTACCGATGGTTTATGCAGGTGTTCCAAGTGCGGAAAGAAAAGAACGTGCGGTAACAGCACTGACGAAAGTGGGATTAGCTAAAAGATTGAATAATCGACCTAATCAGCTTTCTGGGGGACAGCAGCAGCGGGTGGCGATCGCACGCGCCATAGTCAACCGCCCAGTATTATTATTAGCAGATGAACCCACAGGCGCATTAGATTCTAAAACTACCCAAGAAGTAATGGATATTTTTACAGAATTAAATGAAAGTGGGATTACAGTTGTCATGGTAACTCACGAACCAGAAGTAGCAAAACAAACCAAGCGCATCGTTTGGTTCCGCGACGGTCAAGTATTGCATTCTCACCTCACTCCCGAAGAAATTGCTACAGTAGCAGTGTGAGAACAAATATTCATACACTTGTAAGGTCACTTGCAGGCTATGGCTAAAATGGAGCATTAGATCATGTTTATTTTTGGTGCGATCCTTTTGGTCTTTAGTTTGTTATCTCTGATTACAGCGATCGCCTTCATTTTCGGACGAAGAGAAACCTTAGAGAACATTAGATCTATTAAGAGCACTGAAACATCTACAGTGGGCGAACTACAACACCTCAGAGATGCGATCGCCAAAGAACTCGGTAAGGGTGGATCTTTTCGCGAACAAGTTGAGGTGAAAGGGATGATTCGCTCTAATAATCCCACGATCGCACAACTCTCCCAGCGTCCTTGTGTATATGCTCAGATGACAGTTTTAGAAACCTACGAAGAAACTTACTATGAAACCGACAACGAGGGTAACGAACAGCGTAAAACTCGCCAAGGTTCGACAATTTTAGCCAACAGTAGTCTGCAAATAAACTTTTTCTTAGAAGATGAAACAGGTCGAATTGAAGTTAATCCTAATAGAGCCAATGTTGACTTAATCAAGGTAGTAGATAGCTACGAACAATATCAAGGGAATCCTACTCTATATAGTGGTCAATTTAGCTGTAATGTTAACCCTCAAACTTTTGACAACAAACGCATTTTAGGTTATCAATATAATGAATATATTTTGCCTGTAGATACGAAAGTTTATATATTGGGAGAAGTCAGCGATAGTCAGGGGAGTTTAGTAATTCAGCATCCCCTCAACCCAGAAGGTCAATTTATAATTACTCACAAATCCGAAGAACAGTTGCTTCAAGAAAAGGAATCCGTTGCAAAACAACAGAAAGGATGTAGTATTTTTGCTTTCGGTTTTAGTGTATTTTGCTTAATTTTGGGGATTTTAATCGTTTTTGCTAGTTACTAAACTTCCTTGTAGCTAAAGTTCATGAACGGGTAGAGGCAAAACGGTTTCATCGTAATTCCGCAACAGGTGTAATGAGATCGATCGTGAAAATTGCACCTTTGGGGTAATTATCTTCAACACTTATTTGACCACCATGAGCTTCAACAGCCATTTTACAAAAGGCAAGCCCCAAACCAATCTGAGAAACACCTTTCATGAGAGTTCCAATCTCGTATCTCTCAAAAATACTTTCTCTTAATTTAGCGTCTACACCTGAGCCGGAATCAATCACCTGAATTCTGGCAATTTCGGGTGCGGGATAATCAGCTTTTAATATAATGCTGCTACCTGAAGGTGAAAATTTCATCGCATTGGATAACAAATTTTCCAGAATTCGACGAAATAAGGTAACATCGACGTTTACATAATGACCCGGTTCAGGTAAGTGAAGCACTAACTCCAGTTTTTTTTGGGCTGCAATAGCACTTAGATCGTTGACTACTGAGTTACACAGAGCGCAAAGATCGATTTCTACTGGACTTAGCAGCATTTTTCCTGACTCTAATTTTGCCATTAGCAGCAGACTATCAATTAAAGACTGCAACTGTTGGCTAGCTGTAATAATTTGATTAAGTTTCTGCTCTTTGCGTTCCGGTGAAAAGTTGGGCATGAGCATCATCTCTGTGGCTAGCACGATACTGCTCAGAGGATTGCGTAAATCATGAATCACCATTCTCGAAAGGTCTTCGCGCAGACGAAGAGTGTCTTGTAAAGAATCGTATTGTTGCTTGATTCGCAACATCGATCGCACTCTAGCCCGCAATTCTAAACCATTCACAGGTTTGCTAATAAAATCATCTGCCCCTGCGGTCAAACACTGAGACAAATCTTCTTTATTAGTCAGTGCCGTTACCATGATTACAGGAATATGCTGCCAGCGAGTATTTGCCTTAAACTTTTGGCAGAACTCAATGCCACTCATATTTGGCATCATTACATCTAGCAAAATTAGATCCGGCTGAAACGATGGGAGCAGTTCTAGTGCCTGTTCACCATTAGAGGCATAGTTCAATTGATAACCCCTGTTGTCTAGCAAGGTATCAATTACATCAAAATTATCGGGTTCATCATCAATGACGAGAATCGAAGGATACTCTTCCATTTTTAATTCATAGCCTCACTTACTAAGTTTCAACTAACAAAGTTTGGATTTTCTCTACCAGTGGTTTGAGCTTCACAGGTTTAGGGAAATATTCATTTGCTCCGGCTGCAATACATTTTTCTTGATCGCTGGGCATCGCCAGTGCTGTTAAGGCCACGATCGGAATGTATCTGAACTGTTGCAGGGCCCGAATTTGCCGAATCGCTTCTAACCCATCTACCTTTGGCATTTGGATATCCATGAGAATCAAATCGGGATTTTCAGTTTTGGCAAGAGTAATAGCCTCTTCTCCATTTTTTGCTAGCACTAGACGATAACCTTTAGCCTTCAGGTAGCTGGAAATAGTGACAACGCTAGCTTCGTTGTCTTCTGCTAACAAAATTTTGGGAGAAGATTTTGCTTGAGTTACAGATGTTTGGGGTGCCAACGCACTACCTACACTCTCGGAGGCAATCAGCGCATCCCTTGTCTGATGATGCTGTGCTGGCTTTTCTTGACTCTGTTGCGGATCTCGTAATTGTTCCAAAACCCTGTGTAGTTGAGTCCGCGTAATTGGTTTAACCAGGTGTTCTACGGCACCTAATGACAACCCCCGCGATCGCTCATCCAGAACCGAAACCACCACAACCGGAATATTCTGGGTTCGAGGACGTATTTTCAGTTGGTTGAGGATTGTCCAACCGGAAAGATTGGGTAACTGAATATCCAGAATAATTAAAGCTGGGTTAATTCGCAGAACTTCTTCGATCGCTCCTTCGCCATGAGAATAAACAAAAACTTCCATGCCAACTTCATTGAGATATCGAGTTATTTGCGCTGCTGAAGCCGAAGAATCGTCAATAATCAATACTCTTAGGTTTTCAGAGGACAGGCTACAGACATTGATTGGTGGGAGCGTTGGTGTTGAAATTCCCCTTGGTGTAGTCAGGTATGGTAATCGAACCGTAAAACAACTACCCCGCCCTACCTCACTAGTTACGGTTACAACACCCCCATGTAATTCTGCCAGTCGGCGAACTAACGATAACCCTAACCCCGTCCCTGCATATTGGCGATTCAGACTGCTGTCGATCTGGACAAAGGATTGAAACAACTTGCTCATATCTGCTGGAGCAATGCCAATCCCCGTATCGATCACCGATAAAATTAGAAAAGATTGTTCTGGTTGTTGCTCTGTTTGTACAACTAGTTTGACACTGCCACGTTCAGGGGTGAATTTAACAGCATTGTTGAGCAGATTAATTAGAAGTTGGCGGATGCGGCGCTCATCAACGGCAATATCAGATAACCCTTGAGGCACTTCTGAGGTGAGTTGAATATTCTTTTTAATTGCTTGTTGCCGAACAAATGTCAAACTCGACTGGCAGAGGTAACTAATACTAACGGGAGCTATTTGTAACTCCAGTTTGCCAGATTCAATTTTTGATAAATCTAGAATATCGTTGATCAATTCCAGCAAATGTTTACCACTGCGTTCAATGGTTTGGATAGCTTGTTGCTGACGATCGCTAATATCCCCAAACACTTGCTCTTGCAAACCTTCAGTCATTCCCAAAATCGCATTTAACGGAGTCCGTAATTCATGGCTCATATTTGCTAGGAACTCATCCTTCAGACGGGTTGCTCTAGCCAATTCTGCATTAGTTAACAATAGTTGGTCGTTTGCTTGGCGAATTTTTGCTTCCGCTTGCTTTTGCTCGGTAATATCTCGGCAAACACAAATTAATTCCCCACGTTCGGTAATTGTTAAAGACAGCCCCTCATTGAAAGTTTTACCATCTTTGCGAATGGCGATCGCTTCTCCTTGCCAAAAATGTTGCTGCATCAGCACCGGAAACACTTCTTGTTGAATCCGACTAAGTTCTTCGGGAGAATATAAGGTTGTCCAACTCTTACCAATCAGATCGTTGGCATCGGTATAGCCAAACATTTCGGTATGTGATTTGTTGAGATAGGTATAGGTGTCACCCTTTAATATGGCAATGCCATCAATGGCTGCTTCGATCGCACTCACAGTACGTTTCAAAGCTTCTTCGGTGAGTTTGCGATCGGTAATATCCTTCAGGAAACAGTAATGACCATTAAATTGACCATTCCGATCCAATGCCGTCACCATTGTCACCTGTTTATAAAACAGCGAACCATCTTTACGGATGCCTCTGGCTTCTGCATCTACTTTCCCCCGTTCCAGCATGGTTTTGTAAGCAGCTACCATTAAAGGGATGTCTTCGGGATGCACTGTTTTTTGCCAATCGACACCCACAAGTTCTTCTGGTTCATAGCCACAAGGTTGAGAGTATGCCGGATTCACAGAAACATATCGTCCCTGTTTGTCTAACCGGGAAATCCCTTCCATTGCATTCTGAAGGGAAATAGTTAGTTCTTCTAATTCAAGCTCCATTTGCTTGCGATCGGTAATATCAGTAACAGACCCGATCACCTCAACTGGATTTCCCTGGGAATTGTAAATTAGACGCATCTCATCCCGTATCCAGCGATAAATACCATTTTTGTGTAAAACACGGTATTCCAGAACTTTGTGTCCCTGTTCAAATACAGTTGAGAATTCCGAGACAGTCTTAGATTTCTCTTCAGGATGAATCAGTTTGAGCCAAGGATTAGATTCTCCTAAAAGCTCACTTGGTTCATAGCCTAGTAAAGTTGTCACATTCTGACTGACTGAGGTGGCGCTGTAGTTACCTGATGTTCTACAGGTATAGATGACTGCTGGACTAGAAGACAAGATAAACTGCAACCGATTATTGAGAGATTCTGCTTGGAATTCAGCTTGTTTACGGGAACTAATATCCGTGCTAATCGCTAAGTATTGAATCGGTTTGCCTTGGTGATCTAAGAAGGGAACAATGGTTGTATCAACCCAGTAGTAAGTGCCATCTTTGGCTCGATTTTGGATTTCTCGCCGCCAAGGTTCCCCTTGGCTGATTCTTTTCCACATCTGTGTAAAAAATTGTTTGGGGTGAAAGTCAGAGTTCACTAACCGATGGGAAGTGCCAATCAATTCTTCACGAGAATACTTTGAGATCTCACAAAATCGCTGATTAGCGTAGGTGATTACACCTGTCGCGTCAGTGATCGCGACAATTGCCGCTTCATCGAGCGCATATTTAAAGTCAGATAATTCTTGGAGAGTTTGGTGCAATTTCTCTTCAGCTTGTTTTTGCCGACAAATGTCTTTTGCTATGCCAAGAAATCCGGTAATTTGTCCTTGTGGATCGCGTAATGCACTCACAGACAACAAAACAGGAACACGAGAGCCATCCTTCCTAATGTAAGTCCACTGTTCTTCAGTGCTAATTCCCTGACGCGCTTTGGCAACAAATACCTCAAATCCAGGTTCAATCAGTCTGCCCTTTTCTTCTGACAGAACAGTTGCCCGTTTGTGTACTTCGGCGCGATCGTGAATGAACTCAGGAGTTAATTTTCCCACAACCTCCTGGGCTGTATAGCCCAGCATCCGTTGAGCCGCCACATTAAAAGTATGAATAATCCCTGTTGAATCGGTAGAAATGATCGAATAATCTGTGCTGTTCAGGATAGCTTGCTGTAAAGTAGTGAGATCGATCAGTTCTGCTTGTGCCTGTTTGCGTTGACTGACATCCTCAATCAAGTGAATCATTCCTGATGGTCGTCCAAAGGCATTAAGAATCAAAGCACTGGTGACATTAACCCAGATCGTTTGACCTTGAGCAGAAACAAGTTCTGTTTCAAATGTGGTGATAGCAAGAGTTTTTTCCAGCAATTGTTTCAGCTGTTGTATAACTTGTTGTTGCCCATCGGGAGAAAGAAGATCCATTATTGACTTTTGCAATAAAGCCGCTTTGGAATAGCCCGTAATCTGCATAAGGCTAGAATTAGCACGGTTTACTTGCCCTTCCAGATCCGAGATGGCAATCCCCACAGGACTTTGTTCAAAAATGTGGCGAAATTGTTCCTCGCTTTGCCGTAGCTCGATCGTGCGTCGTGCAATTCGATCTTCTAGTTCCTCATTGAGTTGCTTCAAAGCATCGATCGCCCTTTGCCTTTCCAGTTCGGAACTAACTCGCACCGCAAAAACTCGCAGCATATCAACCAAAAGACGCTCATTGGTGAAAGGTCGATCGTCCATCACGCACAAAGAACCAATAGTCACGCCCTCTGTATCTTTGAGGACAACCCCAATATAGGATTCTGCTTTTAATACTTTTAGCGCTGAGTTATCAGGAAATTGCTCTTGCAGCCCGAAAAGGCAGCTATACTTACCAAACTGCATGGTGAGGGCACAGGGAGTACCGTCACAAGGGTAGGTTGTGTTGGGTTGAAGTTGACCATCTGCCCAAAACCCGTAACTCTCCATCCGATCGCCCTGTTGTTTGGAGATCATCACATTGCGAACCTGTAAAGTTGTGGCAATATACTGCGTTAACTCGGCAAAGAAGTTTTCCCCAGCGATCGCCGCTACCCCTTCAACTAAACTTTGAAATGCTGCTTCTGCTTGTTTGCGATCAGTAATGTCTCGAATAATGACTAAAACTTCTTCTTCATTGAGCGGCGTAATCCGAATCTCTTCTTCAAATGATTTACCGTTGATCTCAATCTGCTGTTCATAAACCTGTAATTGACCGCTAGTCAATGCCAGATTAGTATAGTGTAATCGTTGAGTTGCTAAGTGTTCGGGAAGAAAATCCCAAACAGATGCTCTGCGAGTATTTCTTTGCGGTTGTATTACCTTCGCTGCTTCACCACTGAGAAAATCTTGATACTCTCCCCGGCTGTTGATTCGGATCAACGAATCAGGAATTCCTTGAATAATAGCTCGGTTGGTTGCTTCACTTTTTTTGAGGGCTGTTTCTACTTGTCGTCGTTCTGTGATTTCTTGTTGGGCTTTTTCGTAAGCGTGAGATTGTTGGATCGCGATCGCCACCTGCACCGCAATTCTATCCAAAAATTCTAAATCATTGGATTCCCAAATCCGATCGCTCTTACATTCATGCCCAATTAACAACCCCCAAAGTTGCTGTTCTACTAAAATAGGTACAACCAGATTTGCTTTTACCTGATAGCTTTCTAACAATTGAATATGACACTCTACATAACCTACTTGATAAATGTTAGAAACTGATTGCTTTTTCCCTTCAGCATAGACTTGGTGAGCTTTGTCTGGAAAACAACAATCTGCGATCGTATTACCCAGTGCAGATCTCCACCCAGGTAGCACGGCTTCAGCAGTGACAGTGCCACTCCAATCCTGATTAAATTGGTAGACTAAGACGCGATCGCACTGCAAAAACTGCTGAACTTCCGTGACTACAGTATCAAGTATTTTTGGTAATTCTAGAGAAGCGCGAATCCGAGTGGCGATAACACTCAAAAGCTTTTCTCGTTCAGTCTTTTTCCGCAGTTCTGCTGTTCGTTGCTGCACTTGCAAGTCCAGTTCTAGATTGCGCTTTGCCAGCAATTCCACCTTTTCGGCTTGTAAATGACAAACCTTTTTCTCCAACACCTCCACTAAGTTATACATTTCTAGTGGGTTCAGTGTTTGCAACAAAGTACTTTGGGTGACAATACCTAGTAACTCATCAGCGTCGCCCGTTACTACCACCCGACTCAATCTTTTTTCTTGCATTAAACTTTTCACTGTCCACAGCGAATCAGATGGGTGAACAGCAAACAAGGGAGTACTCATCACTCTTTGCGCCTGAATCTGGTTAAAGTCCAAATTCAATGCTTGAAATTGCACAATATCCCCTTCAGTGATAATTCCCACAGGAACAAGCACTAATTCAGTTGTTGCTTCCTGAGTTTCAACAATCACCACTGAACTGACTCGATGCTTTGTCATCAGCCGCGCAATCTCCAAAACTGAGGTTTCTGGTGCAGCAGCGATCACCTCAGATATCATCGTTTCTGAGACTAAGCGCAACCTTAATAAATCTACCGGACGTAGCAGTTGCCGCAGGGTTTCATGGGTGAGTAATCCGATCACCTGTCCTTGATCGTCAAACAGCGGGAGATGCCGGATCTGATGCCGTTGTAAAAGATGTAGCGCTGCAAAGATATTGGTAAACTCAATCTTGGGTAAGGTAATCACAGAACGAGTCATTACTTCCGCAACCGTTCGGTTAGTAAAAGGTTGCCCGTCTGCACTCAGACGCACTATATCCCGCTCCGTCAAAATACCCACCAATCGATTTTCTTCCATAACCAGTAAACAACTGGCACGGGCATTTGTTTGCAAAAGATTTTTCTCTACCCCAGAATCGTCAAGCAAGCAGCAGGTTGCTCGTGCTGCGCTCATCAGGACGATCGCTTCCGCAAGCAAAACATCAGATTTAACAATCAATGGATTAAAAATGATTGCTTGTTCTAGCATACTTTCTGTGATGGGATTTGTAGGCATCATAGTTTAGTGCCAATCATTGACTTTTACTATAAATTTATCTAGGAACAATTAAAACTTTCTGTAATGAAAGTTGTCACTTAAACGTGGGTAATAAAAATGGCGCAAAAACCCCCAAATTTATTCTCCTCTTGTAATCCCGTATTATCTATCCATAACATCCAAAAAAATTTTTATTTTCAGCTAATTTATACTATTTTATCTTAGCTCAAAGCTTTTGATAGTAATTCCGAAAATTTACTGAAAAGGCACTTGTAACTGTCTGTAAACTCCGGGATACCAAAACTCTAAATATTGTAAAATTACAGGTGATGTTTCTTTTGTTGTAACAGTTTGTTAACGGCAGAAGTCAGCAATCAGAATTAAGCATAGATAAGGATTCTGAAATCTGAATCCCAAAAAACTCTTCTTTTTTCCTCTGGTCAGGTTAGTAATTTAATTTTACAAAACTGGGAATTATGCGATCGCGATCGCTATAACTCAGATCTTGCACCCGGGCTAAAAACCCGGAGGTGAGCAAATAGCTAAACCTGAGAGCCTAGATTTTTCGTTCATAAACCCGGTTTTTCAGGTCTTGTTGAGAATGGTGCAAGATGTGAGATCACCTTTAATATTAAGCAATTTACCAATTTACTAGCATTGTCTGCTGCAATTAATTCTTCAAGAGGATTACAGAGACTAAGGGTTTATCTTCTGGGGAAATGCACTGACAAAGATGCTTGGAGAAGTGGTTATTTCTACTGATGTTAGCAAGGGCTTGGACTATTTGATTATTCGGATACCAAATATCTGGGGACTATTTTAGGTTTACATTTCCCCAATCACACAGTATAACCTAACTTGTCAACCTGTAAAACGAGATTTTTAGTATCGTACCCAGGCGAGCCAAAGTTTACTTATGCCTTGTATGGTGTACAGGTTGACATAACAGGTTTAATAAAAGTAGAATAATATTTAACAAAAATGTCGGCCGAAGTCCCTTGCCTAAAATCTCCGATTTAGTTGGGGATGAATGACGACGTGCGACCTGAACTGGTCGTCTAGTACGAGGAACCCTGTCCTCTAGGAGATTCACACCTCCTACCCCCACGTAA